>JAZQBH010000274.1:0-23271 GCA_045545655.1 Oscillospiraceae bacterium | reverse complement strand
GACTGAGGTGCGTTATGAGCAGATACGAAGAATTTGATAAGTATGAACAGCTTATAAAGCAGCTGCTTTCCAAAAAGCGGTATAACCATAGTATGTGTGTTGCCGAGGAGTGCTACAAGCTTGCCGAGCGTTACGGCGCAGACAAGAAACGCGCGTATCTCGCAGGACTTCTTCACGATGTTATGAAGGAAGAACAGCCCGAAAAACAGCGGCAGTATACCATAGACAGCGGCTTATCTCCCGACCCCGCAGAGATTGCAACAAAATCGCTGTGGCACGCGGTTGCAGGCGCATATTACGTCCGTGAGGAGCTTGGGATAACCGACAGCGAGGTAATCAGGGCAATCCGTTATCACACGGTTGGCTGTGCGGGAATGACCTTGCTTGAAAAGACAGTCTTTCTCGGCGATATGATTTCCGAGGACAGGGACTACAAGGACGTTGACAAAATGAGGGAATACTGCTACAAGGATATTGACTTGGCAATGTCGGTAGCGCTTGGGTATCAGCTGACAGAGGTCAGCAAGAAGTGCGGTTTTCTGCCTGCGTCAACGTTTGAGGCATACAACTACTATTTAAGATTCAATGAGAATAAGGAGCATTTATGACTGACAGAGAAGAACTTGAAATAGCCGTAAAGGCACTGGATTCCAAAAAGGCTGAGGAAATCACCGCTCTTAAAGTCGGTGACCTGACTATCGTTGCAAATTACTTTGTAATTGCGTCTGCGTCAAGCAGCACTCAGGTGAAGGCGCTTGCAGACGAGGTTGAATATCAGCTGGGCCTGAAGGGCGTTACTCCGAAAAGCGTTGAGGGTCTTCGCAGTGACTGGGTAGTGCTGGACTATATCGACGTTGTAGTTCACGTTTTCCATAAACAGGCACGTGAATTCTATCAGCTTGAAAGATTGTGGGCTGACGGAGAAAAGGTTGATATTTCAGACATAATTACCGATTGATGTTGATAACTATTGGCAGATATAGCCAAAATATCTGAAGAATGAAAAAAAATCAGATAATCGCTTGACAAATCGGGTTGTTGGGTGTATAATTATTTATATACTGTATGTATAACTACGATTTATCAATCATAGAACCTGTGCCACTTGGCTAAGGGAGGGAAATACAGATGGCAGAAATTCGTCTTGGTAAAAATGAATCTCTTGATACCGCTCTCAAGCGTTTCAAGCGTTCATGTGCAAGGGACGGCGTTCTTGCTGAGGTTCGTAAAAGAGAGCATTACGAAAAGCCTTCGGTAAAACGTAAGAAGAAGTCCGAAGCTGCTCGTAAGCGCAAGTATTGATTGCGTGAAAAATGAACAACAGTCGAAGCGGACAAGCTACTTGTCCGCTTTAGTTGTAATACAAGCAATGTGAATACGTACTGCGGCACTGAATAAAGCGTCAGATGTCGCAGATTTAAGATAAATTTCCGCACTCTGCCTGATGTGGATTCAAAAAGGGCAGTGCGGCGGTTTTCAGAGGAGAATAAAATGCTGTTCAAACCAACTTATTGGCTTAAAAGCGTTCTTGAAATAGATAAGGAATTTCTGAAAGCGAATAACGTCCGTGCGCTGGTGCTGGATATGGATAACACGCTGTCTATGCACGGCAGCCGTGAGCCTGAAGAGGGCGTTATGGAATGGCTTGACGAAATGCGCAGATTTGGCATAAAGCTGCGTGTTGTATCAAATAATGTGCCTGCAAGGGTAAAGCCGCTTGCGGAGAAGATGGGACTTGAATACACCGCCAACGGAGCAAAACCGCTGTCGTTCGGGGTGCTGAGGGCGATTGCCGCAATGAAGGTAAAGCCCAGCCAGACGCTTATCGTGGGCGACCAGATTTTCACCGACATCCTTTCGGGAAATCTTGCGGGAATACGCACGGTTCTCGTGGAGCCGTTTCACCTTGAAAACACGTGGACATTCCGCCTTAAACGCAAAGCGGAAAGCATTGTGTTTCACAGGGATTACAGTAATCTTGAAATGAAAAACGTCCGTTATAAGGGCTGAAACGAGGTTTTTGTATGATAACATTCGGACCCGGCGGAAATTCAATAAGCTGGGGAAAGCGTAAATTCCCCGATGACTTGCCGCAGTATCTTGCGGAATTCGGACTTAACGGATATGAAATCGAGTGCGGCAGAGGCATAAGACTTTCAGATGCGACTGTTCAGCGTTTGCCTGCACTTGCACAGCAGTATGGAATATGCGTTACACTGCACGCTCCGTACTTCATCTCGCTGTCGTCGGTTGAGGCGGAAAAGCGTGATAACAGCGTGGATTATATCCTTCAGTCGGCAAGGGCGGCAAAGGCTGTGGGGGCGAGAAAAATCGTGGTTCACAGCGGCTCGTGCTCAAAGATGTCACGGCTTGAGGCAACCTACCTCGCTTCGCAGACATTGCGCAAGGCGCAGAAAGTGCTTGACGATGAGGGTTTATCCGATATCATAATCTGCCCAGAAACAATGGGAAAAATCAATCAGCTTGGCACGCTTGAAGAGGTGCTGGAGCTGTGCGGAGTGGACGAGCGTTTTCTGCCGACAGTGGATTTCGGTCACCTTAACGCACGCACTCTCGGCGGCATAAAAACCAAGAGCGACTATGCGGCTATGCTGGATATGATTGAGGACAGGCTGGGCTTTGACAGGCTTTCTCAGATGCACATTCATTTCAGTAAGATAGAGTATACAAACGGCGGCGAGAAAAAGCATATCACCTTCGCAGACAATATCTACGGACCTGATTTTGAGCCGCTTATGGAAGAGATATACAGACGTGGGCTGTCGCCGTCGATAATCTGCGAAAGCGACGGCACTCAGGCGGAGGACGCCGCCGCAATGAAGAAATACTACGAGGGGTTGAGTGTATGAAAATTCTGGTTGTGAACGGGCCTAATCTTAATCTGCTGGGCGAGCGTGAGCCGAATATCTACGGCGGCGACACACTGCAGTCCATAAACGAGGAGATTGCCGCAAAGGCTGAAAATATGGGTCACGAGGTTGAGTTCTTCCAGTCAAACAGCGAGGGCGGCATTATCGACCGCCTGCACAGCGCAAGACTTGATTTTGACGGAGTTATCCTGAATGCAGGTGCGTACACACATTACAGCTACGCTATCCGTGATGCAATCTCGGCGATAAGAATACCCGTTATTGAGGTTCACCTCAGCAATGTAAACAGCCGTGATGAATTCCGCAAGACAAGCGTTATCGCCCCTGTCTGCAAGGGAAGCATTGCAGGCTTCGGCAAGAACAGCTATTTCCTCGGACTTGACGCATTGGACTATATAGGACGGTGTTAAAAATTGAGTGCTATTAAAACACTTACTGCGTGGCTGCCTGACGAACGTTCTGCGGCGCTTATCACGTCGCCGCTTTCGCTGAGATATCTGTGCGGCTTTGCAATAGAAAACGGACTTCTGCTGATTACAAAGGAAGAAAGCTTTCTGTTTCTGAGGGGCAATGTGCTGAAAAGCCTGCCGCCGAAGCTGCTTGAAAAGCTGCTTGAGCGTTTTCCGAAGCGTACAACGGATTTCTCTGTGCGTGAACTGAAGGACGAAAAGCAGCTGCTTGATTTGCTGATAAAGTATGGTGCGAAAAAGCTGTTCGTCGAGTCGGACAAGCTTTCGGTCGCCGATTATCATTTCTACAAAGAACAGCTTCACTATGCGAATTTTGACACGTCAGATGCCCTGCCTGCTGAATTGCTCCGTATAAGGTCGGTGAAAACCCCTGCGGAGATAGAGGCGGTTGAAAAGGCGCAGAAAATCTGCGATATGGCTTACGAGCGACTGCTCAGCACTATGCGCAAGGGAATGACCGAGCGGCAGACTGCGGCTCTGCTGGAGTTTTACCTCACCGATTACGGCAGCGAGGGAGTTCCGTTTCCGACTGCGGTGCTGTCGGGCGAAAACACTGCAAAGCAGTACTTAAAGCCGACTGACAGGGCTATCCGTGACGGCGACTTCGTTATTCTTGAGTTCGGCGCACGCTATGGCGGCTACTGTGCAAAGATGTGCCGCACTATTGCCGCAGGAGAAATTGCCGCAAACCGTGAGAATGCCTACAATGCCGTATCCTGTGCGATTTCCGACGGACTTCGCGGGATAAGAGCAGGCGTTGGCGGCAAGGTTGCAGACAGCGTTATGCGCAGTACTCTTGCCACGTGGGACGCCGACAAATACTGTTCAGCGGATTTTGCACACGGTGTAGGTCTTGAAATTGTCGAGCCGCCCGTGCTCTCGCAGAACAGCAGTGCGCTTCTTAAAGCATCAACCACTTTGTCGGTGCATTGCGCAATAAGCGTAAACGGAAAGTTCGGCGTAAAAACAGGCGATATGGCGCTGGTCACCGAAGAAGGCTGCAACGTATATACACAGGCAACCAAGAGCCTTGTTCACATCTGACCCGATTGACCCGATAAAGCCGGCAGAATTGCCGTTCTTCCGTTCCTCGGATACGGGGCAGATAAAGGAATTTTGCAGATAGGTCACTTTTTTGAAAATATTTTTAAAAAAGCCCTTGCATTATTCGGCAAAATTTGATACAATATAAAGTGATGTAGAATAAGCGGAGTATGCCGCTTTATAAAAATTTTATTTGAGTAAATAATTTATTTGGAGGTTCGCTATGATTACAGCGGGAGATTTCAGAAATGGAATGACATTTGAAGAGGAAGGCAACGTACTGCAGATTGTAGAATTCCAGCACGTAAAGCCCGGTAAGGGTGCTGCGTTCGTTCGTACAAAGATCAAGAACGTTATCACAGGTGCAGTTATTGAAAAGTCCTACAACCCCTCTGCTAAGTTCCCGACAGCTTTTGTCGAGAGAAGAGATATGGAGTATACCTACTCCGACGGAGAGCTTTACCACTTTATGGATCAGGAAACCTACGAGGATGTTCCTGTAAACGCTTCCGACCTCGGCGACAACTTCAAGTTCGTCAAGGAAAATATGATCTGCAAGGTTATGTCCTACAAGGGCAAGGTATTCGGTGTTGAGCCTCCGAACTTTGTTGAGCTTCAGGTAACACAGACTGACCCCGGCTTTGCTGGTAACACTGCAACAAACGCTACAAAGCCTGCTACACTTGAAACAGGTGCTGAAATCCGTGTTCCTCTGTTTATCGACGAGGGCGAGATTATCAGAATTGACACCCGTACAGGCGAGTATATGGAGAGAGTTAAGTAATTCTCATCTGTTAAGGAGGTATTCACTATGACTATCGGTGAAAAGGTATCTTACATCAAAGGTCTTTGCGAGGGAATGAACAAGGAAGACAAGATTATCTCTGCTATCCTTGACGTTCTCACTGATATTGCTGACAACCTTGCTGAGGTTGACGAAGAGCTTGACGATATTGCAACTGTTATGACCGACCTTGAAGAGGCTGTTGTTGATATTGAAGACGACCTCTATGACGACGAGGACGACGACTACGATTACGACGATGAGGACGAAGACGATTTCGACGACCTCGACGAAATGTATGAAACAGTTTGTCCTAACTGCTGCAATGTTATTCGTTTTGATTACGAGCAGGCAAACAAGGGCGGAATGGATTGCCCCAACTGCGGCAAGCACCTTGTTTTTGAGCTTGATGACGAGGACGAAAGCGAAGAGCTTTAATCGTCTATAATGGGCGGGCATTATCGCTGAGTGCGGTACCGCTTGCCTTAATCAGAGCGATATTTTATCAGAAATTATGAGTTCGGAGCGGGAGTTCTCGTACTTACTCTGTCTGTTTGCAAGGCAGGGGAGGTATTGGCTCTGCTCCGATTTTTTTCAGGAGATAACAATGAGCTGGAGAGATAATCTGATTGATATAGAACCCTATGTCGCTGGCGAACAGCCCGACAAAAAGGACTTTATCAAGCTTAATGCCAATGAAAACCCCTACCCGCCCTCGCCTAAGGTGATAGAGGCGATAAACGCCTTTGACGGTGCGGCTTTGAAGAAATATCCGTCTGCAAATGCAGTAGAGCTTGTGAAAACGCTTGCTGACTATCACGGGCTGAAAAGCGAAAACGTGTTTGCGGCGAACGGCACTGACGATGTGCTGTCGCTGTGCCTGAGGGCTTTTTTCAACTCCGACAAGCCCGTGCTGTTTTCGGATATCACCTATTCGTTCTACACGGTGTGGTGCGACATTCTGCGGATACCGTATGAGCTTGTTCCCGTAGACGGCGGTTTCAACATCAATGCCGCTGACTATGCAAAGCCTAATGGCGGTATCATCATCGCAAATCCCAACGCACCCACGTCTATCGGCCGTGACAGGGACTTTATCCGTGAGATTTTAAAGAACAACCCCGACAGCATTGTTATCGTTGACGAGGCTTACGTTGACTTCGCTGAGGAGGATATTTCCGCTGTGCCTCTGCTTGCGGAGTTTGACAATCTTGTAATCACACGCACATTCTCAAAAAGCCGTTCGCTTGCGGGAATGCGCCTCGGCTACGCTATGGGCAGTGCTGACGCTATTGCGGCGGTGTATGCGGCAAAGGACAGTATGAACAGCTATCCTGTGGATATGATTGCACAGGCGGCTGGAATTGCGTCGGTTAAGGACGAACCTTATTTCCGTGAAACTACCGCAAAGGTAATCGCCACACGCAACCGCCTTACCGAAAAAATGCGTGGAATGGGCTTTGCTATCCCCGACAGCTCGACTAATTTCATCTTCGCTAAGCATAATACTCTTAAAGCGAAGAATATCTACGATTTCCTCAAGACAAAGGACATCTATGTGCGTTGGTTCAACAAGCCTGCGATAAGCGAATATCTGCGTATCACAATAGGCACTGACAGCGAAATTGACGCACTTATTTCCGCACTGGAAGAATATATCAAATAATCAGATAACCAAGAAAGGAAGATTTGTTATGAAAATAGAAACACAATGCCTGCACGAGGGCTACACTCCCAAAAACGGTGAACCCCGTGTAATGCCCATAGTTCAGAGCACAACCTACGTTTACGATTCCACTGACGATGTAGCCGCAGTGTTCGACGACCCCACTAAGAGTATGATTTACTCCCGCTTTGAAAACCCCACAACCGACTGCGTTGAAAAGAAGATTGCGGCCCTTGAAGGCGGTGTTGCCGCAATGTGCACATCAAGCGGACAGGCGGCTTCTCTGCTGTCTATTCTCAATATCTGCGAGGCTGGCGACAGCTTTATCGCTTCCGCTTCCATCTACGGCGGCACAATCAACCTCTTTGCATTCACCCTCAAGAGAATGGGTATCGAGTGCATTTTCGTTGAGCACGACTGCACCGAGGAAGAACTCGCAGCTGCATTCAAACCCAACACAAAGGCAGTATTCGGCGAAACTCTCGCAAACCCTGCGCTCACCGTGCTTGATATCGAGATGTGGGCAAGAGTTGCACACGCAAACGGCGTTCCGCTGATTATCGACAACACCTTTGCTACTCCTGTGCTTTGCAGACCTATCGAGTGGGGCGCTGATATCGTTGTTCACTCCACATCTAAGTATATGGACGGCCACGCTGTTCAGGTCGGCGGCGTTATTGTTGACAGCGGCAAGTTCGACTGGAAGAACGGCAAGTTCCCGTGTATGACCGAGCCTGACGAAAGCTATCACGGCATTGTATATACCGAGCAGTATGCGTTCGCACCCTATATCGTAAAGGCAAGAATGCAGCTTATGAGAGATTTCGGCTGCTATCCTGCGGCTAACTCCTCGTTCCTGCTCAACCTCGGACTTGAAACCCTCGCTGTGCGTATGAAGCAGTACTGCGAGAACGCACTCAAGGTTGCCGAGTATGTAAAGTCCACAGGCAAGGTAGAGTTTGTAACCTATCCCGGAATGGAAGGCAGCAAGGGCTACGAGCTTGCAAAGAAGTACCTCCCCAACGGCACAAGCGGCGTTATCGCTCTGTCCATCAAGGGCGGCAGAAGTGCGGCTGTTAAGTTTATGGACAGCCTCAAGCTTGCTTCCAATGAGGTTCACGTTGCTGATATCAGAACCTGCGTTCTTCACCCTGCCTCTGCAACACACCGTCAGCTTACTGACGAACAGCTTGTTGCGGCTGGCATTGACGGCGGACTTGTTCGCTTGTCGGTAGGCCTTGAAAACGTTGACGATATCATCGCAGACCTTGAGCGTGGCTTTGCGGCTATCTGATTGACCTTATAATATGGATATTTACGGAATCATTGACGCGGTGAGGAAAAACCCGTCAATGTACCTCGGCGGCAAAAGCATAACGCTGCTGAATGCGTTTCTTACGGGGTTTTCGGCGTGCGAGAGGTATAACCATCTGTGCGACGATTCCCGTTTGCTGCCGCTGGATTTCTGGTATATGAATGAATTTGTGGCGCATTGCTATGATGATGATTACAGCTCCAATGCGGGCTGGGCGTTCATTATTCTTCAGCACTGCAACGGCGACGAGGAAAAGGCGCTTAACAAGTTCTTCGATTTCTACGACGAGTTCAGGGCGGTTGCGGTTACAGCCTGCCGTAAGGCGGTGCTTACCGACGAAAACAGAGCATATCACGAACAGCACGGCACATACAAGGTTGACGAAAACGGCATTCGTCTGACACGCATCTACGAAGGAACACGCCGCTTGTACAAGGTTGTGTTTTCGGGCAGAATGCCCAGCGTGCTGGTGCTTGAGCATAACGGAGGGCGAAAGGTGATAAAAGCCCCCAACGGCGGCGCAGAACAGTTTGTAAAGGAAAACTTCGGCGAAGACGTTGCGTGGGAAAAATTCCCCCTCTCCGAGTTTGAACTGCTTTTCAGCCGTAAATAATCGCACTGAACAAATTGAACAATTTGAATAATTTAACTCAATTTACACACTTCGTATCAACAACAGACAAAAAGACGTAACATTATGAAAACAAAAACAAAAAAATCACATTTAATCAGAACAATTATCATTATAATTTCGGGTATTATGCTTGTGTGGGTAAATCTGAATTTTATCACAGAGGGAACCTTTATCGGCTCGGCGGGTTTCGGAACGATACTGCTTTCGGCAGTGTTCTGGAATCCCTTAGTGCGGCTGCTAGGGCGGCTGTGGGAGAATATTCCGTGCAGGGTGGCGTTAATTGCTCTCGGCGGAATAATAGCGGTGCTGGTGGGGTTCTGTCTGTTTTTCTCCGTGCGTATGCTTATGCGTATGGAGGCGAAAACTGACTCTCCCAAAGCGGTGGTGGTGCTGGGCTGTCAGGTGCGCGGAGAAACGATGAGCCTTATGCTTAAACGTCGTACCGATGCCGCACTTGAAGTTCTCACGGAAAACCCCGACTGTATCTGCGTAGTAAGCGGCGGTCAGGGAAAGGGTGAAAACATCACCGAGGCGGAGGCTATGCGGCGGTATCTTGTAAGCAAGGGCGTCGCTGAAGAGCGGATTATCAAAGAGGATAAGTCCGTCAGCACATTCGAGAATATCAGCTTTTCCGCTGAAATACTCAATGAGCGTGGAATTTCAGACGGAATAGTAATCGTCACCAGCGAGTTTCACCAGTACAGAGCGTATAATTTCGCAAAACGTCTGGGACTTGAAACAGGCTCGCACTCGGCGCACACCAAAGCGGCAAATCTTCCCAATTACTGGGTAAGAGAGTGGGCGGCGCTGTTTCATCAGCTGGTGTTCGGCACATAAAAACAGCGGTACTGATTATCGCTGAAAGACAGATAAAAATAAGAATTAAGAATGGAGTATAACATTGATTACAGTATCAGACGTAAACGTATCCTTCGGCGGACAGGTGCTGTTCAAGGACGTTGAACTTAAATTCACATCGGGCAACTGCTACGGCGTTATCGGTGCTAACGGTGCGGGTAAATCCACTTTCCTCAAGGTGCTGTGCGGCGAGCTTGAGCCGACAAAGGGCACAGTAACCCGTCCTGCGGATATGAGAATGAGCGTTCTCAAGCAGGACCACTACGCTTATGACGAATACACCGTTATGGACACCGTTATTATGGGAAACCAGCGCCTGTATGACGTTATGAAGGAAAAGGACGCACTCTATGCTAAGGAGGATTTCTCCGATGAGGACGGCGAAAGAGCGTCTGTACTCGAAGGCGAATTTGCTGAAATGAACGGCTGGGAGGCTGAGGCTGACGCTTCTAAGCTCGTTCAGGGACTTGGTCTGCCCGAGGAGATTATGTATCAGCAGATGTCGTCGCTTACAGGTAACGAAAAGGTTAAGATTCTGCTTGCGCAGTGCCTTTTCGGAAATCCCGACATTATCCTTATGGACGAGCCTACAAACCATCTTGACGTTGAGGCTGTTTCGTGGCTTGAGGACTTCCTTGCGGATTACTTCGGTACTGTTATCGTGGTATCGCACGACCGTCACTTCCTCAATAATGTATGTACTCACATTGTTGATATCGACTACGGCAAAATCAAGATGTATGTGGGTAACTATGAGTTCTGGTATGAAAGCTCACAGCTTATCCAGCGTATGATTAAGCAGCAGAACAAGAAGGCAGAAGAAAAAATCAAGGAACTGCAGAACTTTATCGCACGTTTCTCGGCGAACAAGTCAAAGTCCAAGCAGGCTACCTCACGCCGTAAGCTGCTTGACAAGCTGACCGTTGAGGAAATGCCTGCGTCTTCGAGAAAGTATCCGTATATCGGATTTGATATGGAGCGTGAGGCTGGCAAGGACATTCTTCAGGTAACAGGATTATCCAAAACCGTTGACGGCGTAAAGGTGCTCAACAACCTTTCGTTTACTGCCGCAAAGGGCGAGAAGATTGCATTTGTCGGAACAAACGAAATCGCAATTACCACGCTTTTCAAAATCCTTATGGGCGAGCTTGAACCCGACGAGGGCACTTACAAGTGGGGCGGCACGATTTCCGTGTCATACTTCCCCAATGACAACAGCGAGTTCTTCAACGACTGCGACCTTTCCATCATAGACTGGATAAGACAGTATTCCAACGACGAAACCGAAAGCTATCTGCGTGGCTTCCTCGGAAGAATGCTCTTCTCAGGCGACGATGTATTCAAGCCTGTCAAGGTGCTGTCGGGCGGCGAGAAGGTGAGATGTATGTTCTCAAGAATGATGCTTTTCCAGAGCAATGCTCTCATTCTCGACAGACCTACAAACCACCTCGACCTTGAAAGCATTACCGCTGTAAACAACGGTCTTGCGGAGTTCAAGGGCAATATCCTCTTCGCAACACACGACCACGAAATTCTTGAAACGGTTGCAGACCGCATTATCGAAATCACTGATAACGGCTGCTACGACCGTCAGGGAACTTACGATGATTATATTCAGTGGCGCCACGAAAACGTGGGCGGCACGCTTGCACTGTAATCACAGCTGATTGCGTTCAGCAGAACACGGCAGTATGCACTGCTGTGTCTGCCGCAGTGCATCATTCAACCAATTTCAGAAAGGAGCGCTGATTTTGAATTACATAATTCTTGATATGGAATGGAATCAGCCGTATGGCGGTGTTAAACTGGTGAAAACGCCCGTTGTTCTGCACAGCGAGATTATTCAGATTGGCGCAGTAAAAACGGACGAAAACTTCAATTACATCGATAAAATCAAAATTGCTGTACGTCCGAAATACTATAAGCATATGAACCCTCACGTTCAGAAGATTACTGGAATTACCAGTGCACAGCTTACCAGCGGCGAAACCTTTCCGCAGGCGTTCAAGCGCCTCAGTGCGTGGTGCGGCGAGGAATTCCGCTTTATCACGTGGGGCTTTGACGACGTGGGTGTGCTGTCGGATAACCTCGCTCTTCACGGACTTAATCCGTCTTACGGCAGCGATTATATAAATCTTCAGCTTATCTACAACAGACAGGTTAACAGCGAGCATCTGCAGTGTGCGCTTTCCACAGCCGCAGAGTCGCTTGAAATCCCCGTTGACGTGCAGGTGCACGACGCACTCAACGACGCATACCTCACCTATGAAATCTGCACAAAGCTTGATATGCCGCTTGGCATTGCGGAGTATTCCACATACACTTCAACTGGTTCAGTGCCCTTGTTCAAGGACGCTATAAGCAATGTGGATATGAAAACCGTGCTTTACAACGGACGTGTTATGGATATAAGATGTCCGCTGTGTATGAAGAAAAAGAATTCCGCTGAAAAACTGTGCTATCGTGAGTGGATTTTCAGCAATGGTAAAACCTGCCGCACAATCGGCAAGTGCGAAGAGTGCGAAACTGAATACGTTGTCCGCATCAAGGGAACAAAATGCGGTGACAGCTACACGGTTGTCCGCACTGCCGCAAAGGCTCTTGAGCAAGACATCACAGCTTATCTTAACAGACTTGCAAAGCGTGAAGAGCGCAAAAAGAGAGCCGCTGAAAAGGGAAAGAAAAAGGCTGAGGAAGCACAGAACACCGCACCCTCAGAAAGCTCTTCGGAGAGCGGCGTATGACGTACAGTATCAGGCAGGTATCCAACGAGCGTGAGCTGAAATCCGTGCTGGATTTGTGCTATTCCATTCTCGGTGAGCATCACGAGGGGTTGTATTCATACAAAGCGTGGTGCAGTCGTCTGGAGCACAGTTATCTTATGTTGTATGCAGAGTGCGGAGGAATACCCGTTTCCGCTGTGCTTGGCAGAGTGGAAAATTCAGACGGCGTGGCGGCGTGCTTTGTCGCCTGTCGGGAGGATTTCCGCAGAATGGGCATTACCTCGGCGGTGATGAAAGCGTTCGAGCAGTCGGCGGCGGCTTACGGGTTTTCACGTGTAACGCTTACAAGCTACAACGATGCGTGGAAGTTCTATCAGTCGCTCGGATATTCACTGCTTTCGGACAGGCTAGGCAGAAAAACCTATCAGAAAGAACTTACAATACCGTAATAAATAGTAATTTTAACAAGAACCTCGCATAAACTATCCTTAAGGACAGAATGTGAGGTTTTTACTATGATTTTCAGCTTTAACGATATGAAGTGCAAAGAAATAATCAACGTAAAAACGGGTGCAAGGCTTGGCTATCCCGATGACATTGAGTTTGACAACTGCACAGCGAAAATCTGCAGAATTATCGTTTATGGCAGGGCAAAGTTCTTCGGGCTGTTCGGTAGGGAGGAAGACCTGTTTATCCGCTGGTGCGATATAGAGGTTGTCGGCGACGACACGATACTGGTTTCCTGTGATATGCCGTCCAAATGCACAAACAGACACGGCAAAGGCTTTGGAAATTTGTTTAAATAAGCAAATCGAAAACGCTTGATATTTCGGGAAAGATATGGTATAATAGTAAGGTGATTTATTCTGCGCAGTGCAGAATACACATAATAAACACACGTTCCGATAATTTTTCACAGGTGCATACGGCAGAAGAAATGCAGTATGTTTGAAAAACGGTTTCGGAGCGGAGGAAAAACCAGAATATGGAGGAAAAACAAATGGCAGTAGTATCAATGAAACAGCTTCTTGAAGCAGGTGTACACTTCGGTCACCAGACAAAGCGTTGGAACCCTAAGATGGCTCCTTACATCTTCACAGAGAGAAACAGCATCTACATCATCGACCTGCAGAAGACTGTAAAGAAGCTTGACGAGGCTTACAACTTCGTTCACGAAGTAGCTTCCAAGGGCGGCGAGGTTCTCTTCGTAGGAACCAAGAAGCAGGCAGCTGATTCCGTTAAGGAAGAGGCAATGCGTGCAGGCGCTCACTATGTAAACGCCAGATGGCTCGGCGGTATGATGACTAACTTCAAGACCATTCAGAGAAGAATTGCACGTCTTGAGCAGCTTCACACAATGGAAACAGACGGCACATTCGACCTTCTCCCTAAGAAGGAAGTTGTTAAGCTCAACCTCGAGATTGAGAAGCTTGAGAAGTTCCTCGGCGGTATCAAGAATATGAAGAAGCTCCCTGCAGCTCTCTTTGTTGTTGACCCCCGCAAGGAAAAGATCGCAGTTGCAGAAGCAAGAAAGCTCGGCATCCCTGTTGTAGCTATCGTAGACACCAACTGTGACCCCGATGAAATCGACTATGTAATCCCCGGCAACGATGACGCTATCCGTGCTGTTAAGCTGATTTCCGGCGCAATGGCAGACGCTATCATCTCTGCAAATCAGGGCACTGCAACTGTTGCTGAGCAGGCTGCTGAAGAAGAATAATTTCCGTTAAGGAATAAAAACTTTACGTTTCGTAATATAACTGGCTTTTATGCCTGAAAGTAATTAAAGGAGAAAGTAAAATGGCTATTACACCACAGGATATTAAAGAACTGCGTGATATGACAGGCTGCGGTCTCAAGGATTGTAAGTCTGCTCTTGAAGAAACCAATGGTAACCGTGACGAGGCTGTAAAAATCCTTCGTGAGAGAGGCCTTACAAAGGCTGCTAAGAAGGCTGGCAGAATTGCAGCTGAGGGTGTTGTTAAGGCTAAGACAAAGGGCGATATCGGTGTAGTTGTTGAAATCAACTGCGAAACTGACTTTGCTGCTAAGTCTGACAAGTTCACAGCACTTGTAGAGGCTATCGCTGACACTATCCTTGACAATGATGTTGCTGATGTTGACGCTCTTGCAGAGTGCACAGTAAGCGGCACATCTGAAAAGGTTAGCGAGTACCTTACCAACCAGATTGCTACACTCGGCGAAAACATCAAGATTCGTCGTTTCGTAAAGATGAGCGGAACACTCGTGCCCTATATGCACGATGGCGGCAGAATCGGTGCAATGGTAAAGATTTCTACCGATAAGCCTGAGGACGCTGAAATTCTCACTTGCGCTAAGAACGTTGTTCTTCAGATTACAGCAATGAACGCACAGTATGTTTGCAGACACTGCGTACCTGAGGATATTATCGCAAACGAGAAGGAAGTTCAGACCAAGCTTGTTGAGCAGGAAGGCAAGCCCGCAAATGTTGCTGAAAAGATTGTTGAAGGTCGTATGAGAAAGTTCTACGAGGAAGTTTGCCTCCTCGACCAGGCTTACTTCAAGGACGACAAGCAGTCTGTAGGCAAGTACATTGAGAGCGTAGCTAAGGCTCAGGGTGCAACTCTTTCTATCGAAGACTTCGTTCGCTACGAGCGTGGCGAGGGAATTGAGAAGAAGCAGGACGATTTCGCTGCTGAAGTAGCTTCCCTTTCGGGCACAAACTAATAAAACGAGGCTCTCCTCAACGGAGAGCCTTTTTTCATCTACTTATTGTATTCTTTATAGTTTTTATTACTGTAAGTAATAAAATATCTGCAGGTTGTAAGACATTATAATGCAGATGTCTGCTACTTGAATTGATTTTTTCAGCTGAATTTACTGCTGGAACAGCAGTAAAACCCTTAGCGGAGAACAATTCACGCTTGCCGCTGTAAGTGTACTGTCATAGTGCCACGCACTTGCGGGTGTACGAGTGTACTGGTGTACTGGTATACTAGTGACGGGTGTACGGCAAGCGGATTCTGAATTGTTTCCTGAAAAAGAACTGGTTTTACATTGAATTTTTTATACGAAATGTTAATTCAAGTGTTCTTTTAACTCTTTGTATTTCTTTTTGGTGGCTTCGCCGCCTCTTATGTGACGTTCTTGTTTATTTTTATCAAGCACTGCCTTTACTTCGTTGAACAGCTTCAGGTTTGATTTTTCCAGTTTTGTGGTAATATCCTGATGAACGGTGCTTTTACTGATTCCGAATTGCCTTGCGGCGGCCCTTACTGTTGCGTTGTTTTCAACTATGTATTTTCCGAGAGTTATACATCTTTCTTCGCTGCCATCGCCGCATTGTTTCAAAATATTTCCCCCTTAAAATATGATAACACGGGTCTGACGTTATCCGCAGGAATGCCGCCTTGCTTGTCGGAAAAAGCAATCGGCGGTGTAATACGGACAGCAGTCAGCCAGATATAAAATCACCTTTGATTTCGGCGATTTTCCGACAGCTTTGCCATAAGGCGGCATAATTGTGCCTTACGGATTAGTTGTCTTGGTTAATAATATGTTGATTGTCTTTTGATTATGCAGAAAATGTAATCAAGTGCCTTTCAGAAAGGATTTATATGAACTTGTTTGAATTCAGCCCGAAAATAGAAGCGGCTGCACAGCGTGCTATGGAGAAATGCGCAGAGCCTTTCGCCGAGCTTGACAGATTGTGCGAACTTAACGGTCAGCGTGTGCTTAAAGCGTTTATCGACAACAGAGTGAGTGAAATGCACCTCAAGGGTACAACAGGCTACGGCTACGGCGACGAGGGCAGAGATAAGCTTGACGCCGTGTTTGCTCAGGTGCTGGGCGCTGAGGACGCTCTCGTGCGCCATAACTTCGTGAACGGCACTCACGCAATAGTTACCGCCCTTTTCGGAGTACTCCGCTCGGGAGATACAATTCTTTTCACTACAGGTATGCCGTATGATACCATTCAGGAGGCAGTTTTCGGCGAAAACGTCGGCTCACTGCTGGATTACAGAATTTCAAGTATCGTTGCAAAGCTAACTGACGAGGGTTATCCCGATTACGACGCTATCAGAAAACAGGCGGCAAGCGCAAAGGTTGCATACATACAGCGTTCAAGGGGATACTCTCTCCGTCCGTCCTACGACATCGACACAATCGGAAAGATTATCAGCACCGTGAAGTCCGCTAACCCCGATTGCATAATCCTCGTTGACAACTGCTACGGCGAGCTGGTTGAGGACAGAGAGCCTACCGCAGTCGGCGCAGACCTTATCGTAGGCAGTCTTATCAAGAATCTGGGCGGCGGAATTGCCGAAACAGGCGGATACATTGCAGGACGTGCCGACCTTGTAGAGCAGTGTGCATTCAGGCTGACAACCCCTGGCGCAGGTAAGGAAGTTGGCTGTACATTGGGGCAGTCAAGGGGAATGTATCTCGGCTTGTTCCACGCTCCGCAGGCTGTGTGTGGGGCTTTGAAGACGTCTGTTTTTGCGGGCGCATTCTTTGAGGAGCTGGGCTTTGAGTCGCTTCCGAAGTATAACGAAAAGCGTACTGACATCATCTCTGCGCTGAAACTTGGCGGCGAAAAACAGCTTATCGCATTCTGCGAGGGCATTCAGAGCGGTTCTCCTGTTGACAGCTTTGTAACTCCCGAGCCGTGGGATATGCCAGGCTACGACAGTAAAGTAATTATGGCGGCTGGTGCGTTTACAATGGGTGCTTCTATTGAGCTTTCCGCAGACGCTCCGCTGAGAGAGCCTTATGCAGTATGGCTTCAGGGAGGACTTACCTTCCCCACAGGAAAAACAGGAATAATGCTTGCGGCAAAGCGTATGGAAGAAATGGGGCTTATATGAGCGGAGAAAAAACAACACGATACATAATCTCGGCGGCAAGTCTTCTGCTGATGTTTGTTTTCCTTACGCTGTTTGTGCGTATGAAAACAGCGGTGTTCCTGATACTGGGCGTTATTATGCTGAATATTGCATTTCAGTTTATAGCAAGGCTTATTATCGGCACAATCTGCGAGGGCGTGTTTGAAAACGGAATAAACTCATCATCAGATTTCTTCAGAACAAGTGAATTTGAAGAAAAACTGTATAACACATTCCATATCAAAAAGCTGAAGAAACAGCTTCCGGATTCCGACCGCACACATTTTTCTCTGCAAAGACACAGCATTCAGGATATTGTAGATACTGGCTGTGAAATTGAGGCTGAACACGAATTGTGTATGGTAGCAAGCGTTCTCGGAGTGTTTCTTGCAATTCCGTTCGGAAATGTGTGGCTGTTTGCGATAGCGGCTGTACTGGCTGTGCTGTATGATCTGACTTTTGTGATGATTCAGCGCTTCAACCGTCCACGGCTTATCACAGTTCAGCTTAAGCGCAGGGCGAGATTTTTCGAAAAGCTGGAAAAGCATAAGGAAAAATCTGCTGCACAGACAGAAAAATCCGTACAGGCAGAGGGAATTGCTGAGCAATCCGATAGCACTGAAAACACTGAAATTCCTGATAACAATGACATCAATGACGACAGCATAAATGACAACAATGACGACAATCAGATAGAGCAGCCTACCGAAGAAGACGGCTGCGAGGAGGACAAAAATGATTAAAAGTATGACAGGCTTCGGCAGAGCCGTTAAGGTGCTTAACGGAAAATCCATCACGGTGGAAATCCGTTCGGTAAATCACAGATACTATGAGGCTTCGGCAAGGCTTCCGCGTTCATATTCGTTCGCTGAAGAAAAGCTGAAAGCACTTGTAAAGAACAGGGTTTCACGTGGAAAGGTTGAAATATCTGTACTTGTCCAGAACACTGAAGGCAGTCAGCCCGACGAAAAAATCACGATGAACAAGGAGATTATCAAGGCTTATGTTGACGCTCTGCGTGAGGTAAAGGACGAGCTTAATCTTGCAGACGACCTCTCGTTGTCGGCTGTTATGCGCCTTCCCGACGCCTTTACAGTGGTAAAGGCAGAGCAGAACGAAGAACAGATGTGGGCAGACCTCGAGCAGACTGCAACCGAGGCACTCGACAAGTTCATTGAAATGCGTGAAAACGAGGGAACACGTCTGAGAGCGGATATTTCCGAGCGCCTTAAGACGATAGAAAGCAATGTTGCGATAGTTGAACAGCGTTCTCCGAAAATTGTGGAGGACTACCGCAAGCGCCTGTACGACAGAATGTGCGAGGTGCTTGAAAGCAAGGCTGTCGATGAAAGCAGAATTCTGCTTGAGGCTGGAATTTTCTCCGAAAAGACCGCCGTTGACGAGGAAACCGTAAGACTTCGCAGCCACATCACGCAGTTCCGTGAAATGCTTGAAAGCGGCGAGCCTGTCGGCAGAAAGCTGGACTTTCTCGTGCAGGAAATGAACAGGGAAACCAACACAATCGGCTCTAAGGTGCAGGATATCGAGGTTACAAGAATTGTAGTCGACCAGAAGAGCGAGATTGAAAAAATCCGTGAGCAGATTCAGAACATAGAATAATTCAAAATACACAAAGGGACGAAATTCAATTTCGTCCCTTTATTTTTAGCAGTATAAGCGGCTATCAGTATGTTATATCCCATTTGCTTTTCAAAATCTGTGCCCGTAGGGCACACCTCTATTATTCATTATAAATTATTTAATATTCAATATTCGCTTTTTCCCTCTTGACAAATTGTTAGGAATGTAATATAATGTATCTAGGTAATAACTTTGGGTTGTTACCATTAAATCTGTTTCGGGGCGGGGTGAAATTCCCCACCGGTGGTAAAGTCCACGAGCGGGTTTCCTGCTGAATCGGTGCAATTCCGATACCGACGGTATAGTCCGGATGAGAGAACAGAACACAAATATTCATAGTATTTGCGTCCCCGATTTCGCTCTGGGTGCGGCACAGATTAGTGGCGTACCGTGTGATTTCGGGTGTTGTTTTCTGTGGACGGCAGTGTTTCTGGCGTACTCAGGCAATCCATCGGCTTTGGTGTATGCTGGCAGAACTTTCCGTCTGAAAAAGTCACGCTTTATCAAGCGTCCCCTGAGGAAAGGACTTTTTATGGAAAAAACAATTGGGCAAAACAAGAAGGTGAACGTCAGAAGACTGGTGTTCACGGCGCTGATGAGTGCATTATCAATAGTTCTTGCAGAACTGCTGAGCTTTAAAATTCCGATAATGCCTGCGTTTATCAGCTTTGACTTTTCCGATGTGCCTGCGGTGCTGGCTTCGCTTACAATGGGGCCTGTTTCGGGAGTGTTCGTTTGTCTTGTAAAGAACATTTTCGGTTGCTTTTCATCAGAAACAGGTTGTGTAGGAGAACTTTCAAACTTTATTCTGGGAGTACTGCTGGTGCTGCCTGCAGGTCTTATCGCACATAAGAGCAGCAAACTGTCAAGAGCAGTTGTCGGCTGTCTTATCGGTGCGGTTGTAATGGGACTTGTAAGCTTTGTATCCAACTACTTTATCGTATTTCCGATTTATGACGCAACCGTTCTTCCTATGGAAGCAATTATCGGAATGTATCAGAAAATTCTGCCGAGCGTAGAATCGCTTGCAGAGTGTCTGTGGATTTTCAACGTGCCGTTTACTTTTGTAAAGGGATTGATTGCGGCGGTGATTTCGCTTATTTTGTATAAGCACCTCCGTCCGATATTCAATAATGTATACAGGGAGCAGTAATGACTATTAAATCAGCCTGCGGGCATTTCAAAACTATAACAAAGCACCGCCATAAGGTGCTGGAGCATTGCATAAAGGCGGGCATTCCTGTTCAGGGATTGTTGCACGACTTGTCGAAGTATTCGCTTGTGGAGTTCCTTCAGGGTGCGGAATTCTATGTCGGCACACGCAGTCCGAACGAACTTGAACGTGAAGCGAACGGCTATTCCGAGGCGTGGATGCACCACAAGGGAAGAAACCGCCATCACTTTGAGTACTGGACGGACTACAATCCCGTAACTAAGGAAAATGAGCCTGTCCGTATGCCAGTATGCTATGTAGTGGAAATGTTCTGCGACAGGGTTGCCGCAAGCAAGATTTATATGGGTGACGCTTACACCGACAGCGCACCGCTTGAATACTTCTACCGTGGAAAGGCAAGAAGAAAGATACACCCCGACACATCAGAGTTGCTGGAGCGTATGCTGACTATGCTTGCCGAACAGGGCGAGGAGAAAACATTCGCACGTATACGCCGTATGATGGAGCGACGTAACGAGAAGCTTTATTCGGGCTTTATGCGTATCCTTGGGCTGGATAAACAGAAATAACTGTCAGATACATAAACAAGTAAGGGACTGCTTTAAACAGTCCCTTTTTTGTCTTTTTTCTTTTTCCGCTTGCTTTTAACTGCATTCTTAGCTTTGGCGTAAAGCTCCTTCAGCACGGCGAGGGTTTTCTGGTCATTCGGGAACAGCCACCTCAGTAAAAACAGGGCAATGGCAAACGTGACTACCTTTTCGGGCGACACAGGCAGCCACAGAAACGCAAGATACGCCCCCGACACGGTTATCATCCACTCGATTTGCAGATAAGTTCCCACGGCGAACATAATGTACGACCAGCCGTTTGTGATAAGCCACGCTATGAACACGCACAGCAGCAGCCGTGGATTTGTTATGAAATGCAGAACTTTTTTTAACTTCTTTTTCATTTTTCCTCAGATTTTGATTGACGTTATGATAAAATATTTCTGTTGCGGTTTATCAGGTATTATATCATATCAGATGCAGGTTGTCAAGGATTTTGAAAGCCTTATACTGTATTATTTGTGATTTTTCGTGTAAAACACAATAAACTTTTTATGTATAATCAGGTTTGGCTGTGGGGAAGAAATAGCTTAAAATTTCTTCGGCGGAATAGCCCTTCTCCGCTAAGAACAGAGCCGCATTCACACTCAATCCCTGATTATCGCCTATGCCCTTGCAGTTGAAGTAAAAGGAATCGTTGGTGTATTCCACTGAAATGGCTGTGGAGGGCAGACCAAACCGCTTTCTGACAGTCTCGCCGCTTATCGGCACAGAGCAGAACTCAATGCTGTCAAGTGTGCCTGTTGGCTTGTAAACCTCATCAGAGAACCACTTTGCGCAATCTGACGGCGCACGGTAGGGCTTCATAATCTGCCATACCTCCTCTGTTGAGAATGCAAGTCTGCTGGTGTAACTCTTGCTGTCGGTGTCGCACAACAGCGGCAGTGACGGGCTATATTCCGTTGCCTCGGTAAGTCCCGTTGAAATTCTGCATACTCTGCAATCGAACAATTCACCGTTTACAGTAAGCGGCACGGCGTTCTGCACGGCTGTGCGAAGAAGAGCGTTAAGCTCAGTATTGCCGTTGTCACGGGTGTAGGGAAAGCTTTCACTGATAGCGAAATCAGCTCCGAGCGTATCGCCGTCACGCTGAGAATTGTTTTGCAGACGAAATAGAATCTGCGTTTTCAAAGCGGCGGCGATTGCGGCAAGCGCCTCGGGCGAGGGTGTGTCGTTCGGTGGAATCATTCCCCTGATACAGCCCGTCAGGAATTCGTCAACGCTTACCATCAGTATTGTGCTGTTTTCGGGGATAAACACGCTTATCTGCGGCGGAGCCTGCCATTTCGCACGTTTGCCTGCATTATGGCTGTGAATGAATATTCCGCTCAGCAGTGCCGTTATTGCAAGCATAGCCGCCGCTTTTATGATAAACTTACGCGTCATTGTCTGCACCTCCTCAAGGTAAATGCACAACTGTGAATTATGCAATTTTGAAATCCAAAAAATTCATTTTCCCTATTGACTTTAATCTGGAAATGTGTTATAATAATGATAGTTTATTTTGTCGGCCTGTCGGCTGATGCACGGTTTTAAACGAGAAAAATCAAAAATATAAATAAAGTAATCAACTTTAAAAGGATGTGTGTTTATGAAGAAAGTAGAGAGTCTGAAATCAACTGCACAGCTTCGCAATATGTGCGAGGATTTCAGCAAGAACACTGCCATTGACGCTTCGCTGTACACAAAGTTCGGTGTAAAGCGTGGACTGCGTAATTCCGATGGCTCGGGTGTTATTGCGGGAATTACAAATGTATGCTGTGTTCACGGATATGTAATGAACGAGGGCGAAAAGCAGCCTATCGAGGGCGAGCTGATTTACCGTGGCTACAACGTGCGTGACCTTGTAAACGGTGTTAAGAAGGACAACCGCTACGGCTACGAGGAAGTGGTTCACCTTCTGCTGTTCGGCGAACTGCCTACAAACGACGAGCTTCAGTCGTTCTCCAATCTGCTTGCAGAATACAGAGAGCTTCCGCTGTACTTCATCGAGGATGTTATTATGCGTAACCCCTCCCCGAATATTATGAATAAAATGCAGCAGGCTGTGCTCACTCTTTACAGCTACGACAGCGAACCCGAAAACAAGTCGCTGGAGTCTGAAATGCTCAAGGCTGTTTCGGTTATTTCAAAGCTGCCTGCAATTATGGTTGCTTCTTATCAGGCTGTACGCCGTTTCTATCACAACGACAGTATGGTTATGCACCAGCTTATCAAGGACGAGTGCCTTGCGGAAAGCATTCTTTCAACTCTCCGTGACGACCGCTCCTACACCCCCGAAGAGGCAAAGCTGCTTGACCTTTGCCTTATGCTCCACGCTGAGCACGGCGGCGGTAACAACTCCACATTTACAACACGTGTTGTTTCTTCCTCCGGTACTGACGCTTATTCGGCTTATTCTGCGGCAATCGGTTCGCTTAAAGGCCCTCGTCACGGCGGAGCGAACATCAAGGTTATGGAAATGCTTGACCACGTTAAGACAGGCGTTAAGGACTGGGCTGACGACGACGAAGTATCCGCATACCTGCAGAAGATTATCCGCAAGGAAGTGGGCGACAAGTCTGGCCTTGTCTACGGAATGGGTCACGCTGTCTA
>JAZQBH010000273.1:0-2702 GCA_045545655.1 Oscillospiraceae bacterium | reverse complement strand
GTAGGTCGTGTAATTGCACGTCCGTTTGAGGGAGAACACCCTTTCACAAGAACTTCACGCCGTCACGATTATTCGCTCCAACCGCCAAAGCTAACAATGATGGATATATTGTCTTCAAATGGACTGGACACTATTGGCATAGGCAAAATATATGACATATTTGCTGGTAAGGGAGTTACTGAATACAACAGACAAATCGGAAACGATGCAGATATGCAGCTTACATCCGAATATCAGAACAAGGATTTCAACGGATTATGCTTTACAAATCTTGTTGATTTTGATATGGTTTTTGGTCATCGCCGTGACCCTGAAGGGTATGCAAAAGCGTTAAATCAGTTTGATTTATGGCTTGGCTCGTTTATGGAAAAAATGCGTGAAGATGATGTTTTAATCCTCACTGCAGACCATGGCTGTGACCCTTGCCACACAGGAACTGACCATACAAGAGAACATATTCCTGTACTGATATACGGCAATGGTATTAAATCAGGCAATCTTGGAACAAAAGAGTGTTTTGGCGATATTGCCGCAACAATCCTTCAGCTTTTGAATATTGATGGAAAAGTCGACGGAGAAAGTTTTGCAGACTTAATTTCATAAAAAACGGTTATCCGTTAACAATAAAGAAACAAAAGGAGTTTTAAAAATGAGTGAATGTACACATAACTGCAGCTCTTGCTCTGAAAACTGTTCTGAGCGCAAGGCTGAAAGTATGATTGAAAAGCCGCACGAGCTTTCAAATATTAAGAAGGTAATTGGTATCGTCAGCGGAAAGGGCGGCGTGGGTAAATCTCTTGTAACCTGTATGTCTGCTGTTCTGATGAACCGCAGAGGTTTTAATACTGCGGTACTTGATGCTGATATCACTGGTCCTTCTGTACCTAAGGCATTCGGCATAAAGGAAAAGGCAAAGGGTAATGAAAACGAAATTTACCCTGTAATCACCAAGAAGGGCATTAAGGTTATGTCCCTTAATCTGCTTATTCCCGATGAAACTGACCCTGTAATCTGGAGAGGTCCGATTATTGCTGGCACTGCAAAGCAGTTCTGGACAGATGTTGTATGGGATGATGTAGACTATATGTTTGTAGATATGCCCCCAGGAACAGGCGATGTTCCTCTCACAGTTTTCCAGTCGCTTCCGCTTGATGGAATTATCGTTGTAACCTCTCCGCAGGAACTGGTTTCAATGATTGTAGGCAAGGCTGTAAAGATGGCAAATATGATGAACGTTCCGATTATCGGTCTTGTTGAAAATATGAGCTATGCTCTTTGCCCCGACTGTGGAAAGCATATCAATGTATTTGGTGAAAGCCATATCGAACAGACCGCTAAGGATTTTGGTCTTAAAGTGCTTGCTAAGCTGCCGATTGACCCTGAGATTGCAAAGCTTGTGGACAATGGCTTGCTTGAACTTATGGAAACAGAAGCTGCTGACTCTATCGCAGACGCAGTTGAGGAATTCTGCAAGTAAAGGAGTATTTGCACAATGACAAAAGGCGAATTGGCTTATAATTACTTTATGGACGGATATAACTGCTCACAGGCGGTTGCCGCAGCATTTGCAGAAGAACTTGGTATGGACGAGAAAACTGTAGTCCGTCTTTGTTCAGGTTTTGGTGGCGGAATGGGCAGATTGCGTGAGGTTTGCGGCACATTTTCAGGTGTTGTATTTGTGCTTAGTTCAATTTACGGTTACGCTGACCCTGAGGATACTGAAAGCAAGAAGAAGCTCTACGAACGAATACAGACTTTTGCAGAGCAATTCCGTAAGGACAACGGAAGTATCATCTGCCGTGAACTACTCGGACTATCAAAAGCTGAAGGCTCGCCAGTACCCGAAGCAAGAACAGCTGAATATTATAAAAAGCGTCCTTGTCAGGAGTTGTGTCGGTATTCTGCTGATTTATTAGAGCAATATATTCGTGAAAATCCTGTTGCAGAGTGATTTTTTGCGAATTAGTCTGAACTTACCAAATATCTATTGACATTTGGAAGAAAATGTGTTATAATCCTAGTGAACAGGTATGATTTCTGTTCAAATGTAATTTAATTAGGAACAGGTGATTAAGTGTCTAACGTCAATACAATTTATGTTGACAACGCCGCAACAACAAAGATGAGTAAAACAGCAATTTCTGCTATGATGCCTTATCTTGAAGAGTGTTACGGTAATCCATCTTCACTTCATACAGTAGGTCAGCTTGCCGCAGAAGCATTGCTTGAGGCTCGTCAGACGATTGCAGACTGTCTTGGTGCAGATGTTAAGGAGATTTACTTCACATCAGGAGGAAGCGAATCGGATAATCAGGCTATCATTTCTTGTGCAGAGATAGGTGCACGAAAAGGAAAGAAGCATATAATTTCTGATAAAATTGAGCATCACGCTGTACTTCATACATTGAAGAAGCTTGAAAAGCAGGGATATGAAGTAACACTGCTTGATGTAGATTGTGACGGAAATGTAAATCCGGAAGATGTACGTAATGCTATCCGTGAGGATACTGCATTGGTTACAATTATGGCGGCAAACAATGAAATCGGTACAGTTATGCCGATTAAAGAGATTGCTGCAATATGCAAGGAAAAGAATGTTCTGTTCCACACTGACGCTGTTCAGGCAGTAGGACATATTCCTATGAACGTCAAGGAAATCGGTTGCGATATGCTTGCATTGTCTGCACACAAATTCCACGGAC
>JAZQBH010000272.1:0-2610 GCA_045545655.1 Oscillospiraceae bacterium | reverse complement strand
CCTCAACCGCCTTATATGCGCCGTCAAGTGCGGACTTCAGATTGTCGCCTGTAGCGGTAACGCCAAGAACTCTGCCGCCGGCCGTGAGGAACTCACCGTTTTCAAAGCGTGTTCCTGCGTGATATACAAACGCACCTTCCGCCTGTCCGTTTTCATCAAGACCAGAGATAACCTTGCCTGTTTCGTACTTTTCGGGATAGCCGCCGCTTGCCATAACAACGCAGGCGCAAGCCTTATCGCTCCACTTGATGTCGAGGTCAGCAAGTCTTTCCTCATATACTGCCTCGATGATATCAACAAGGTCGGTTTCAAGCAGAGGAAGAACAACCTGTGTTTCGGGGTCGCCGAAACGTGCGTTGTATTCCACTACCTTAGGGCCGTTCTTAGTGAGCATAAGTCCGAAGTACAGACAGCCCTTGAACGCTCTGTCCTCTTTTGCCATAGCGGCAATGGTAGGCTTGAAAATCTTTTCCATACACTCTTCTTCAAGTTCCTTTGTAAAGAGAGGATTAGGTGCAATAGTGCCCATTCCGCCTGTGTTCAGACCCTTGTCGTCGTCATACGCACGCTTGTGGTCCATTGAGGAAACCATAGGCTTTACGGTCTTGCCGTCTGTGAACGCAAGAACGGTTACCTCAACGCCGTCCATAAACTCCTCGATTACAACCTCGCTGCCGCTGTCGCCGAACTTCTTGTCAATCATCATTGACTTCACAGCTTCCTCTGCCTCGGCGAAATCCTGTGCGATAACAACGCCCTTACCGAGTGCAAGTCCGTCAGCCTTGATTACAACGGGGTAGCTGTCGGAGGACTTTATGTAATCCACCGCCTTATCCGCCTCGGTGAACACCTCATAAGCGGCTGTGGGGATACCATACTTCTTCATCAGCGACTTTGAGAAGGCCTTGCTTCCCTCAAGAATTGCGGCATTTGCGCACGGACCGAAGGTCTTGAAGCCTTCCTGATTGAGTATATCAACCATACCCATAACAAGGGGGTCGTCGGGAGCGACAAACACATAATCGGGCTGAAGCTTCTTTGCAAGCTCAACCATACCGTCAATGTCGGTTGCCTTTACAGGAAAGCACTCCGCAACCTTAGAGATACCACCGTTTCCGGGGGCGCAGTACAGCTTTTCTACCTTCGGGGACTTTGCAAGGGCTACTGCTATTGCGTGTTCACGACCGCCGCCGCCTACTACCAATATTTTCATAACCTTTTACCTCTATTCTTCAATACTTTTCAATCCGTTAAAACGGGTATACTTTTTAATTATACTACATTTCAGCAGAAATTACAAGAGTATTTGAAAGAATTAAATCAAATCCGCTGTAAACCGCACGGGAAAAGTGCTTTTTCGTGTGGGTTAGTGATAATCCACAAAAAGTTTGTTAAAAATTTGTCTATTTTACCGCCCTTGTAACTTTTTGAATATGTTGTATAATATAGTTATGGACATTAACGAAAGGACTTGATTTTATTGGGCTTCACACTCAGAAGAACAACCGAGGACGAAGTAAAACAGATACGGGAATTGTACAACAGCGCATTCCCGAAGGAAGAACGTGCGCCGTTCTGGCTTATGCACCTTCGTGCAAAGCAGAAAACGGCGACAATGCTCACTGCCCGTCAGGACGGAAAATTCGCAGGCTTTGCGTACATTATCCCGAACGCACAGGCGGCATATCTGTTCTATCTTGCGATAGTCCCCGAAATGAGAGGACAGGGCATCGGCACGAAAATCCTCAGCATTATCAAGGAGCATTATAAAAATCACCGTCTGTTTCTTGCAAGAGAGGCACTCGACCCGACTTCCGACAACTATGACCAGCGTGTGCGGCGGCACGGATTTTATCTGCGCAATGGGTTCAGGGACTTCCCCTGTAAAATCCACGAGGGCACCGTAACCTTTGAGGTTATGGGCACAGGCGAACAGCCCACACCAGAGGACTACGACCGTCTGATAAAGCTGTATATGGGCGACATCGGAAAAATTCTGCTGAAAATCTTCCCGATGGAGCTTACAAACGAATAAACCCGTTTAACCGTTTAACACATTTCACCCGATAATAAAAAAGGAGAAAAAACTATGAACTACGGATACTTTGACGAAAAAAACCGTGAGTATGTCATCACAAAGCCCGACACCCCCGCACCGTGGGCGAACTATCTCGGAAGTCCCGAATACGGTGCGATAATCTCCAACAACGCAGGCGGTTACAGCTTCGAAAAGAGCGGCGCAAACGGACGTATCCTCCGCTACCGCTTTAACGGAGCGCCCTCCGACACCCCAGGCCGCTACATCTATATCAGAGATTTGGACAGCGGCGAATACTGGAGCAACTCGTGGGCGCCCGTATGCAAGCCCCTCACCGAGTTTAAGAGCGAATGCCGCCACGGCACAGCCTACACCGTGATTTCCTCGGAGTACAAGGGCATACGCACAGAGGCTACCTACTATGTCCCTCTCGGCAAAACCTACGAGGTGTGGAAAACGACCATCACCAACCTTGACAGCAAGCCCCGCCGCATTGCCGTTTCGGGCGTGTGCGAGTTTGTCAAGGACAACAACTACGAGCAGGACCAGGAAAACCTTCAGTACACCCTGTT
>JAZQBH010000271.1:0-2998 GCA_045545655.1 Oscillospiraceae bacterium | reverse complement strand
CTGTATTTTTAAAATATTTTTCAGCTTTTTGGCTTACTTTTTCTTCTTTGCCTTCTTAGCTGCACGTTCTGCGGAACGGTAGGGGGTCTGCTTGCCGCCTGCATTGGGTGCGTCGGGCTTCATAACCTGCTCACGCTGAATGGGTGCATTCACTCTTACGGGAAGAGTAAGCGCCGCACGCACGGTTTCCTCACGGATTGCCGCAATCATCTCGTCGAACATATTGTAGCCCTCGAAACGATATTCGTCAACGGGGTTCTTCTGTGCGTATCCACGCAGACCGATACCCTGACGGAGGTCATCCATAGCGTCGATATGGTCCATCCAGTATCTGTCAACAGTTTTGAGCAGACATACTCTTTCAATTTCACGCATCGCCTCAGGACCGAGTTCTTCCTCACGAAGCCTGAACATCAGCTTGCCACGTTCCTTGATAAACTCAGTAACCTGCTTTGCGCTGATGCTGTTGAGGTCGTCCACAGTGTATCTGAGGTCGGTCTGCATAAGGTAAAGATTGAGATAGTGGCTGCGAAGTCCTTCAAGATTCCAGTTATCAGCAGCGGAATCGGAGCAGTACATCTTAACGGTTTCTTCAATATCCGAAGTCTGCATCTGAAGTACGTTTTCGTGGATATCCTCGCCGTCAAGTACCTTTCTTCTCTGAGAGTAGATTGTAGCACGCATCTGCGACATAACATCGTCAAAGTCAAGCACACGCTTTCTTATAGCGAAGTTGTTGCCCTCTATCTTCATCTGTGCGTTTTCGATTGCCTTTGTAAGGAAGCCGATTTCAAGCGGAATATCCTCGTCAAAGTTTACTGTTTCCATAAACTTCTGAACTCTCTCGCCGCCGAACAATCTCATAAGGTCGTCCTCAAGAGAGATATAGAAGCAGCTTTCGCCGGGGTCACCCTGACGGCCTGCACGTCCACGCAGCTGGTTGTCAATACGGCGTGACTCGTGGCGCTCAGTACCTATTATATAAAGACCGCCGATTTCACGCACTTCCTCAGCCTCGGGCTTAATCTGCTGTTCATACTTGCTGTTAAGCTCCTGATACTTCTTGCGTGCCTCGATGATATCCTCATCGTCTGTTTCAGCAAAGCCTGTTGCCTCACGGATAAGTTCTTCGGAATAACCGAGCTTTCTCATTTCAGCAAGTGCGAGATACTCAGCGTTACCGCCAAGCTTGATATCCGTACCACGGCCTGCCATATTGGTTGCGATGGTTACGGCGTTCTTCTTGCCTGCCTGTGCTACGATATCCGCTTCACGCTCGTGGTTCTTCGCATTAAGCACCTCGTGCTTGATGCCACGTGCCTTAAGCAGCTTTGAAATCTGCTCTGATTTTTCAATTGTTACAGTACCAACCAGTACGGGCTGACCCTTCTTGTGGCACTCCTCAACCTGGTCGCACACAGCCTTAAGCTTTCCGTGAATGTTCTTGTAAACCTTATCGTGGTTGTCAATACGGATAACAGGCTTGTTTGTGGGAATTTCAATAACGTCAAGCTTGTAAATCTGACGGAACTCGCTTTCCTCAGTCATAGCTGTACCTGTCATACCTGACAGCTTCTTGTACAGACGGAAGAAATTCTGGAATGTGATAGTTGCAAGCGTTTTGCTTTCGTGCTGGATTTTAACGCCTTCCTTGGCCTCAATTGCCTGATGCAGACCCTGATTGTAGCGGCGGCCGAACATAAGACGGCCTGTGAACTCGTCTACGATAACAACTTCTTCGCCGGGTCCCTTTTCAGCAGGACGGATTACATAGTCAATATCACGCTTCATAATGCCGTTTGCACGGATAGCCTGATTGATATGGTGCAGAAGAGTGGTGTTTTCGGGGTCCATAAGGTTTTCAACGTTGAAGTACTTTTCAGCCTTTGCAACGCCGTTGGGCAGAAGGTTACAGGTCTTTGCCTTTTCATCAATGATAACGTCGCCTTCAAAATCCTGCTCGTAGTCAATCTTATCGTCAAGCTCGGCAACCTTGTCTATCTTGAGGGTTTTAGCGAACTTGTCAGCCTTTTCATACATATCACTGGACTTTTCGCCCTGACCAGAAATGATAAGCGGTGTTCTCGCTTCATCAATAAGGATACTGTCAACCTCGTCGACAACAGCAAAGTTAGGCTCACGCTGAACCAGGTCCTTCTTGTAGATGCACATATTGTCACGCAGGTAGTCAAAGCCAAGCTCGTTGTTAGTAGCGTAAGTAATATCGCACGCATAAGCCGCACGGCGCTCGTCGTTGTTGAGTCCGTGGGAAATAAGACCAACAGTAAGTCCGAGGAAACGGTGAACCTTGCTCATCCACTCACTGTCACGCTTTGCAAGGTAGTCGTTTACGGTTACGATGTGAACGCCCTTTCCTGTAAGTGCGTTGAGGTATGCAGGCAGAGTAGCAACGAAGGTTTTACCCTCACCTGTTCTCATTTCTGCGATACGTCCCTGATGGAGCACGATACCGCCGATAATCTGCACGGGATAGTGCTTGATGCCGATTACACGTGAAGAAGCCTCACGGCAGACAGCAAAAGCGTCGGGCAGGATATCGTCGAGAGTCTCGCCGTTTGCAAGACGCTCCTTGAGGACAGCGGTCTGTCCTTTAAGCTCAGCGTCGTCCATTGCCTGATACTTGGGTTCAAGGTCGAGCACAGCCTGCTTTATAGGCTCAATTCGTTTCAGCTCTCTGGAAGAATATGTTCCGAAGATAGATTTAATAATTCCCATTTTGTTACCTTTCTCTGTTTAGACAGTGCCGTACCGCTGTCTATGCACGGTAAAACACAATCGTATCTGCAAAAAAATATACAAATATATTATACTACATTACCTCTGATTTGTCAACCAAATTTTTCACTAATAAACATAAAATCCATATAAACTCCGTGTATGTGTGATTTGTCTGCTTTCCGGGATTAGTGAGGGTGCGATAGAGAAGTTTATTCAATATCGAGCGGTAGACCGTGTTCATAATAACACTTACTACGAA
>JAZQBH010000270.1:0-7933 GCA_045545655.1 Oscillospiraceae bacterium | reverse complement strand
TGTAAAATTTAATAAAGCACACTGATTTTGTAAGTCAGGTGTGCTTTCAGGCATCATTTTATTCTGAAAAGGCGGTTAATATGTTAAAGGCTATACTATCACGGAAGGAGCTCTCGGAGAACAAGGAATACCTCTCCTTTATAAGCGACCTGCTTGACAGCAAGGCTGTTCAGAAGCTTGCGGAGTTCCGTCACCATATAGGCACAACCCGCTTTCAGCACTCGCTGAACGTGTCGTACTATAATTATAAGTTGTGCAAACTGCTGAAACTTGACTACAAATCTGCGGCAAGGGCAGGTCTGCTGCACGACCTGTTTCTGTACGAGCGGAAAAATCACGTCAACAAGGAACGCTCACATTCGGCTGAGCATTCAAAAATTGCTTTGCGAAATGCGTCACGGCTGTTCACGCTCAACAAGCGCGAGCAGGATATGATTCTCAATCATATGTGGCCGCTGACTACTGCTTTTCCGCAGTACAGTGAAACCTATGTAATAACCCTTGTTGACAAGCTGTGTGCAATTGCCGAATTTATGGAAATGGTCGGAGGTTTTACAGGCAGAAAACTCCGCTCGGCACAGGCTATGCTGCTGTTTGTTCTGTTCAGCGTTCCGATAGACTGAAATCAGCAGGAAAAATCCTCTTTTTACCATTCTCACTACAAATATTTGGATTTACCTCTTGAAATTACCAACAAAATGTGGTATAATTTAAGATAACGTGCGAAAATGCATTTTTTGATTACACACAAAGTGTGGTCTTTTGTTATCAATTTCAGGAGGTCAATTATGGTTGTTCAACCCAAGGTAAGAGGATTTATCTGCACAACAGCACACAGCGTCGGCTGTGAAAAGGCTGTTAAGGAACAGATTGATTATGTAAAGAGCAAGGGTAAGCTTTCCAATACAAAGAAGGCACTGGTTATCGGTTGCTCCACAGGCTACGGTCTTGCATCGAGAATTGCGGCTGCATTCGGCAGCGGCGCTGATACCCTCGGCGTTATGTTCGACAAGGAAGGCAGCGGAAACAAGACTGGTACAGCTGGCTGGTACAACACAAAGGCATTCGAGAAGTTTGCCGCTGAGGAAGGTCTTTACGCAAAGTCCGTCAACGGCGACGCTTACTCCGACGAGTGCAAGAAGGAAGTTATCGACATTATCAAGGCTGAGCTGGGCAAGGTTGACCTTGTTGTATACTCTGTTGCCGCACCCCGCAGAACTGTCGGCGACATTACCTACAAGAGCGTGCTTAAAACAACAGGCGACTCTTACACAAACAAGACTATCGACCTGCGCAACAACACAATTTCCGAAATCACCATCGACCCTGCTGACGATGAAGAAATCGAGGCAACCGTTAAGGTAATGGGCGGCGAGGACTGGGAAGCGTGGATTGACGCACTCAAGGCGGCTGACGTGCTTACTGACAACGCAGTTACCGTTGCATACTCCTACATCGGCCCGAAGGTTACTCACCCTATGTACTACGAGGGTTCTATCGGACGTGCAAAGGCACATCTGTTTGAAACTGCAAAGAAGATGACAGAAAGCAAAATTCCTGCTTATGTTGCAGTGAACAAGGCACTTGTAACACAGTCTTCTTCTGCAATTCCGATTGTTCCGCTTTACATCTCCATTCTCTACAAGGTTATGAAGGAGAAGGGTCTGCACGAGGGCTGTATCGAGCAGATGTACCGTCTGTTTGAGCGTTTGTCCACAGGCGAACTCAACCTTGACGATGAGGGCAGAATCCGTATGGACGACTGGGAAATGCGTGACGATGTTCAGGCAGAGGTTTCTGAAATCTGGGAGAAAATCAATCAGGATAACTTCAAGGAAGTTACCGACATTGACGGCTACTGGAAGGACTTCTACAATATGTTCGGATTTGGCTTTGACGGCGTAGACTACGACGCTGACATCGAGGTCTGATTTACATTAAACGGGGCTTGCAATCAGGTCCCGTTATTTTATTGCAAAAACAGGGGGACTGTCTGCACAGTCCCCCGTTGTACTTTTATCTGAAGTTATAAAGCTGAACTTGTTCAAAGCCGTCAAGCAGTTCATCAGACATCGAGAATGCACGCTCAACGCCCCTTGCAACGCTCTCAATCGGGTTATTTGCAATAATGCACGGTGCACCGATTCTGTCGGCAACCAGCTCTGCAAGTCCGCCGAGCATTGCACCGCCGCCAGTAAGCAATACACCCGATGTAAGGATATCACCGACCAGCTCGGGAGGAGTTGCCTCAAGAGTAGCCCTGACAGCGTCAACTATATCTGTCGCACCCTCAATAAGCGCGTCGTAGATATCAACATCGGAAATCTCAATGCTCTCAGGCAGACCTCTTAACAGGTGTCTGCCGCTGATAACCATTTTCTTTTCACCAGATGGGTTATAAACGTTTGCAATCTGTATTTTAGCCTTTTCAGCGGTTTTTTCGCCGATAAGGATTTTGAATTTCTGCGAAATATGACGGATAATAGAAGCGTCAAACTTGTTTCCGCCCATCTTTATGGACTTAGACTGAGCAATACCATTGAACGACACCACAGCAATATCTGTTGTACCGCCGCCGATATCAACAACCATAGTTCCGTTGGGCTTGGAAATATCTACACCAGAGCCTATCAGTGCCGCAATGGACTCCTCAATAAGGTAAACCTTGCGTGCGCCTGCCGAAAGTGCCGCTTCTACAACGGCTCTTCTTTCAACGTCAGTAACGGAGCTTGGCACGCACATTACCACACGCGGTTTCACCATAAATCCGCCGCTAACCATACGGATGAACTCTTTAATCATTGCCTGGGTCATATCGTTGTCGGAAATGACACCGTCCTTCAGCGGACGCACTGCAACGATATATTCGGGCGTTCTGCCTATCATCTTGTATGCTTCTGTACCAACAGCAACAACGGCGTGTTTTTTACGGTCATAAGCCACCACAGACGGCTCGCTGAGTACAACGCCCTTGCCCGAAACTGTGATGATTATATTCGCCGTTCCTAAATCTATTCCTATATCCAGTGCCATATTTCTACTCCTATATTATCAGTTATCGTCGTGAAACCAGCGCTTTTTGCTTCCGATAAGCTCTTTTATCATTTCTGTAATTACTATCTTACGCATAGGCGCTACACGCTCGCTTAAATCCCTGTTATCGGGACTTCTTCCGTTTCTGCCTATTCTCGCAAATCTTACGGGCACTCTTGCTGCAATAATCCGCGAGAACACCTCAACGCATTTGTCACAGCTGCACGCATTGAAACGGTCAAGGATTATGGGTGTTTCCTGTGCAATTGCAAGCTCAGTTATATTCACAACAATTGAGTCTTCCGAATACGCAAACTCCTCGCCCATATCCCTGCGCATAATTTTCGTGAGCGACTCCTTGCCACGCAACCGCATAGGAATACGGCTTTTTCCAGCCAGCAGAACAGGGTTTAAATCAAGACTTTCCTGCACCAGCTTCATCACCTGCGGAGTTTTGCAGGCAGGCTTCTGTTCTTCAGGATTGCTTTCGGGCTGTGCCTGAACAGCATCCTTATCAGATTTTGCGGAAACAGCTTCTGTCTTTGATTTTTTAGTTTTTTCCGTTGATACATCAGCAGGCTTGTCCGTCTTTACTGCACTATCAGCGGTTTTCTTTGCACGGGCTGTACTTTTAGTCTGCTTTACTTTCGGCTGAACAGCTGCTTCAACCTCAGCAACTACCTCAGGCGTAAGAACCCGTTTCTGGGTTTTCTTTTTCTGTGTTTCCGTCTTCTTTGCAGAAGGTGTATTACCTGCTACTTCCTCAGAAGTTTTTGGTTTAGTACGGCTTTTCGCACTCATTTCTTACCACCACTTTTATCTGATTTATTATCAGCGGAAATCAACTCGTTTACAAATTCCATATATTCCTTTGCGGAACGGCTATTAGGTGCGTAAGTCACGATGGTTTCACCGTGAGCGGGCGCTTCGGCAATCGAAACTGACGCACTTATCTTCGTGTTGAAAATTGTAGTGTCGAGCTGTTCTGCAATCATCTGCGCCAGCTCTTCCACTTCCTTTGTCAATGTAAAGCGTGGGTTGTACTTATTGAAAAGTATCCCCCTTACGTTAAGCGACTTGTTGTAGTAACGCTTAACCGCAAAAATTGTCTGTCTGAGCTGCGCTATACCCTGAAGTGCAAGCACCTCGCAGAGCATAGGAATTATAAGCTCGTCCGACGCAGTATAGGCGTTGATAGTAAGCACAGAAAGTGCAGGCGGAGTATCGAGTATGATGTAGTCGTAATCCTTCTGAACGTAGCCTATCTGCTCTCTGAGGACATACTCTCTGCCAACACCTGTCATTTCAAGCTCAAGACCCGACAGCAGAATGTTTGAGGGCACTACATCGCACACCTCGCCGTTGATAATTGCGTCGCCTATATCGCAGTTACCTTTCATTACATCGTAAACTGTAAAATTATCTTCTACCTCAACGCCCAGGCTGAAACTGAGATTTCCCTGTGGGTCAAGGTCAATTGCAAGTACCTTATATCCAAGCGAAGCAAGTCCGCCGCACAATCCTGCACAAGTGGTTGTTTTTCCCACTCCGCCCTTCTGGTTTGTTATTGCAATAATCTTTGCCAAAACAATTTCCTCCGTTATTGCACGAAACGGCACACAGCCGTCCGCCGTATTTTCAAAACAACGGCACTTCCTCTGCGATTAACGCAGAAGAAGCACCGTGCCTTGAACAAATATTACTCCGTCAAAGTCACACTATGACTTTGCACACATCAATATCCCTCGGGGTCGATGTACTCACCGGACTCGCTATCCTCCGGAACATAAACGTGATAGTTGGTCTTACCGTTCTTCTTAACGAAGTACATAGCAGTATCGGAGAACGAGATAAGCTCATTGTAATCCTCAGTGTGCATAGGACAATAAGAAATACCAATAGAAGCACGGACATTGATAAGTACGCCGTTTTCGTTAGTATATCCTACATAGAGCTCGTCTATGAGGTCCATAGCAATCTGCTCGAGGTTTTCGATATCCTCCTGGTTGGTGAAGCAGAGCATAAATTCGTCACCGCCGAAGCGTCCTGCAAATCCGCCTCTGTCGTCAACCTTTTTACGGATAGTATCAGCAACAAAGCGGATAACCTCGTCGCCGACAGCGTGACCATAACGGTCGTTGATAAACTTGAAGTCATCGACGTCTATAAACATAACGCCGATCTTGTGCGGGCCTCTTCTGTCAAGAGCAACCTGCAGCTTCTTAACAAATGTAGTTCTGTTGTTAAGCTGAGAGAGGAAGTCCACGCTTGCACGCTCGGAAAGCTGAACCTCAAGCTTCTTCTCGTTATCAATATCGGTAAGCACGCCGATTACACGAAGCGCCTCGCCGACTCTGTCCATAATACAGGTTGCCTTGCAGGAAACCCATACTTCAGTTCCGCTCTTGGACTTGAGCATATATTCAGCACTATAGCTTCCCTGATTTTTAAGGAGATTGTTGATATCACGTCTGTACTTATCTGCATATTCCTGAGTCATCAAAGAATCGAGGAAACGTCCGTTGGCAAGTGTTGCGCTGTCAATGTCGATGTCAAACTTTGCAAGGAGATTATCAGACGCATACATTCTTTCTTTGTGGAAATCCCACTCAAACAGCATACTGTCAGAAAGTGATGCGATAGTCTTATAACGCTCGCCGTTCATATAAACTTCAGAAACGAAGTTGTTGAAAGATCTCTGGATTGTTCCAAGCTCGCTCTTATCATTCTTTACATCCATTGTGATGCCACTTACGCCTTCTTCAACATTAAAGCTGTTCATAGACTTGATAAGCTTGTGCATCTTGGAAATGAAGTTACTGGAAATAACATAGGCAATTGCTGCACACAGCAGGCAGATTACAGCTACTACAATCCAGATAATCATATTGGTTGTAGAAGCAAACTCGGTGAGGTCGCTTGTGCGTACAACGCCTACCCAGCGCCACGAATTCACATTCGGGATTGCGCCGTAAGCGATTGTGTACTTACCTGCCTTGCCTTCAATGCACTTCTGCGCATCAGTAGAAGAAGTTTCATTGAAAATAGTTGTAACAGAATTTGCGAAGGAGGGGTCAACCTGCGCTGACTTCTTCACACCGCTGCCTTCAAAGTTTACGGTATTGCCGTTGCTGTCAACAAGTGCAAGATTTGCATTGTTGCCAACGTAGTTACCCTGAAGTGCCTTGCCGACATTGCTGTCAGCCTTAAGGGAAACAATAAATACCACATAACCAAGGTCTACCTTGCCGTCATAGCTCTTAACCTTGTGTGAAACGTAGATAGCGTCCTGCTCGTCGCTGTCGTAGTTTTCCCACGCAAGCAGACCGGATACGGCCTGAAGACCTGCCTCTTCAAAATGCTGGAAGTTGCCTGTCTGCACCTTTCTGTGAGATGCGAGAACGGTTCCCTTCTTATTTACAAGCAGTGCGTCAATGATGTCGTCACGTCCCTGAACGAATGCTTCCAGCTCAGTAGAGCCTGCACCGTTGTTTCTCTCAAAGCTTTCTATAACTGTATTCATTGTAGAAAGTGACTTTGCAGAGTTTATGTAGCTTGAAAATACTGCGTCAAGCGAACCCGACTTTGACAGCGACACTGCTGCCAGCTCGTCTGTTCCGACGCCCTTGCTGTAATTGATAGTGAACATTGTTCCTACAATTCCTGCAATTAAACTCGGTAATATGACGAACACAATAAGTACGCCGATAAAACCGAATTTCAGAGTCGATTTTTTCATCGTTTCTCCCCCTAAAATGATTTTTTATCTTTTCACCAGCCCGCAATCAGAGTGAATCTTCCTGCGCAGCCTTTTTCATACGTTCTTCAGACTGTACCTTGTACACGAACTTGCCGATATAGTCTTCCTGAGCAGCGGTAAGTCCCTGAAATTCACAGCCGTAGCCGATTATCGTTCCGTCAGCGTCACGCTGTACTCTCAGAATTCTTACTGCGGCATTAAGCGGATAATCCTCAAGCAGGTCAACTTCGATACATACCATATCGTCGTTCATATACTCATCATCCACCGAGAAAAATACGCCGCCGAGGTTAATATCGTGCACCTTAATCGGACGGGGTTCATCATACCGTTCAGTTTTTTCATCACGGATATAGAACAACGCTCTTCCGCTTACATCAACCTTCAATTTGTAGAAACGCCTGCGTTCTTTCAACACCTGAGTGTCGTTAGCACGGGTTATTCTTATGTTCATCTGCTTATCCATTGACATCGAAATCATACCCGTAAGCTTTATACGGTCGTTTGCTTTCGTGGTCAATATCAGGTGAACAACTCTGTTATTCTGCAATTCGGGCAAACCTTTACCCTTTATCATTACTATACTTTCTTCATCTGAATTTATATTAGGCGGAACAACAAAGTGCTTTTCGGCTTTTACGATAAGAGTACCATCCTCATTGAGGACTTCTACTCTGATTACTTTTCCACCAAAAATCAATCACATCAATCCTTTTTAGTTTAGTCCTAAAACCGCACTCAAGGCACAGTTATAAGTATTATTTATTATTATACTATATTTTTTCAAATAAATCAAGATATTTTATGAAATTTCTTTTAATTTTTGATAACAATTTGTTTAATTTCGATAAGACAGCGGTTTCCTCCGATTTCAAAACTTATCACAGTTGTATGAATTGACAGAAACTGTCTGTCAGCCGTTGGTAATCTCGCTGTCTGAACAGAGAAGACTTCGCATATCCCCGGGAATTGGTGCAGTTAAACTCACCTTTTCACCAGTTACAGGGCTTTCAAACTCAACCCTTCCGCAGTGAAGCGCCTGTCTGCTGATATCAGAGCAATCCCCGCCGTACATATCGTCACCGCAAAGCGGATACCCGATATGTGAGAAATGCACCCTTATCTGATGAGTTCTGCCTG
>JAZQBH010000269.1:0-6943 GCA_045545655.1 Oscillospiraceae bacterium | reverse complement strand
TTCTTTGTGAAACTTGAAATCAAGGTAACCATTTGCGCCTCTTTTCGGTTCAATTGCATTAGCAACATATACAGGTGTATCATAAACCTTTTCCATTACGATACGGCTTATCTCCTGCAATTCAATACCTGTTGTAACGCCAGCACGATTCAGCTCTTCGCATATCATATCCGTGGAAATTTCTTTACCGCCGTTCTGAGGAGCGTGCAGAATGACCGAAGCACTCAAGCCTTTATCTCCGCAAGACAACTCTACCCAGCCGTCAATTTTTACAACTACACCTTCAGCCATACAATCACGTCCCTTTCGTTACTACCACGCCTTGAAACCAGCACTCCTTTGCCAGCCATTATGCGAAAGTAGTTATCATTAACCAGACTATGCAATTTTTCCAAACAACAAGTAATATATTATAATAGGTATACTTCTGTTACAGTTCCTTTAATAACCCGATTACATCAGCAAGGCTGTCGGCCTTTGCCCAGATTATTTCCATAAGTCCCTCGTCAGGCTGAGTAAGGTCGGGAACCATTACTGTAAAGCATCCCGCACTTGCAGCAGACCTTACACCGTTTGGCGAATCCTCCAGTGCCATACATTCATCCGGGTCAAGCTCAAGCTGCTCACACGCATACAGGTAGATATCAGGACAAGGCTTTCCCTTTTCAACCATAGTTGCGCTTATTATCCTGTCAAAACAGCTGAACAAACCAACTTTACTGAGATAGTCCTTCGCTCTTTCGTAGTCCGTTGCGGTACATACAGCAGATTTTATTCCATTATCCGCAAGATATTTCAGAAGCTCAGCCGCCCCCTTTTTCGTTTCAAGAGGATTTTTTGCAAGGTATGCGCTCATAAGCTCCATTCTGCGCGTGCGGACAGCTATGTAATCAAATTCATCGCCGAAGCATTCCTTCAGATATGGTATCGCAAAGCTTCTGTGAAGTGAACGCAGATACAGCGCCTGTTCCCTTTTCATAGGATAACCCATCTCTTCAGCCGCCTGAACCCAGAACTTCACCAGCAGCTTTTCAGTATCCAGCAGAAGTCCGTCCATATCAAAGATTACAGCCTTAATCATTTCAATCAGCAACCTCGCATTACTCTATCTATTCAAAATAATTATATCATACTCCTCAAAAAAAGTCAACATCATTTTATTAAAGCACGATAAAGCGTAAAAAAAGAAATATTTACATTCTTTTTTTAAAAAAGCACTTGAAATTTCTTAACGTATGTGGTATAATTTAAAAAGTATTGTATTTTATTTATTTGGAGGAAATTTAAAGGTTATGAATATTTTTGAAATCGTAAGTGCGATTGTTTTGATTATTGCGTGTGTTTTTATTGTTATTGTTGTCCTTATGAAGGATACAAAAACCCAGATGTCACAGACAATTTCGGGTGCAACTTCTGACAGCTTTTTCCAGAAGAATGCAGGCCGTACAAAAGAAGCAATGCTCAATAAGGCTACTATTGCCGCTGTTGTTGTGTTCTTCATTCTTGCGCTTGCCGTTAACGTAATCAACGTTTACTTCGGCGAGAGTGCGGAAACATCCGGTACATCTTCCGACACAAGCATTTCAAGCACTGTTGATACAAGCAGCACAACTGATTCCACAGAGTCTGCCGAAACTTCTTCTGATACATCAGCTGAAACAAGCAGCTCAACTACAGAAACATCTTCTTCAACTGTTTCTGAATAACAAGAACGACTTACGACAGGTTTATTTACCTGTCGTTTTTCATAGGATAAGATATAGTAAAGCAGGAGGTTTTGAATATGAATAAGCTGAAAATAAAAATTATCGACTGCCTTTATAATTTTAAAGAGCTTACCGAAAAAGAACTTATGAAAAAGCTGGGTCTTACCAAAAAGAGCGGAAAAAAACTTTCCGACACGCTTGCCCAGATGAAAAAATACGGAGATATTACGAATAAGAAAGGTGTATGGCGGCTGAAAAATCCCGACGAGTTTTTCACGGCAGAGGTCGCAAGAGTTACCCCGAGGTCTGGTTTCTTACAGAGCACAGCGTCTGACGAGCTTGAATACTTCGTTCGTGGACGTGATATGCGTGGCGCAATCCCCGGTGATACTGTTCTCGCAAAGATGACTGAAAAGGGCTATGACGGCCGCAGTCCTGAGGCGTTTGTAGTTGCTGTGCTCCAGCAAAGCAACAGACTTATGACAGGCGTTATCGTTGCTGAACACAACCGCCTGATGGTTATGCCTGATGACCTGTGCAGTGAGCCGCTGTTTATTGATGTAATGGGCGACAAGCCGCTCAACATCGGCGACAAAGTCGTTTTCAGCATAAGAAGACGTGGCGAGCGTCACTTCGACCACACCGTTTCCATTGAGGATAATTTCGGCTCTGCACAATGTGCAAAAACCTGCGCAGAGGCATATATGCTTGTAAACGGTCTGCATACTGTTTTCCCTGAGGAAGTACTTCTCGAAGCGTCCAGACTTAACCTTGATGAGCTGGACGAGGACGAGGTTTCTCGCAGACTTGACCTGCGTGGAGAGCCAATCTTCACCATAGACGGCGCTGACACCAAGGACATCGACGACGCAATTTCAATTACTAAAACAGACAAGGGCTATAAACTGGGCGTTCATATCGCAGACGTTTCGCACTACGTCAAGAAAGGCTCTCCCCTCGACAAAGAAGCATTCACAAGAGGAACTTCCATTTACTACGCCGACCAGGTTGTGCCTATGCTGCCCAAGGAGCTTTCCAACGGCATCTGCTCGCTTAATCCCAATGTGGACAGACTTGCGTTTTCGTGTCTGATGGAGGTTTCGGCACAGGGTATGCTTGAAAGCTATCGCTTTGAAAAGTCCGTTATCCGCAGCCGTGTGAAGGGTGTGTATTCCGAAGTGAACAAAATCCTCGACGGCACTGCTGACGAGAAAATCAAGGAAAAGTACGCAAAGGTTATCGACCGCATTCCTGCAATGCTTGAGCTTTCCAAAATCCTTGAACAGAACAGAGAAAACCGTGGCGCACCTGAAATTGATACGCTTGAAAGTAAAATTCTCACCGATGAAAACGGCGTGTGTATTGACGTAAAGCCCCGTGAGCGTGGCGTGTCTGAAGGAATAATCGAGGAATTTATGCTGATTGCCAACAATGCGGCGGCAAATCTTGCAATGAAGGAAAAGTTCCCGTTTGTTTACCGCGTTCACGAAGCGCCGCCCTCCGAAAAGCTGCTTGCGCTTGGCGACACCCTCACAGCTCTGGGACAAAACCCCGATGGAATAAGCGAGAAGTCCTCTGCGGCTGACCTTGCTAAAATTCTTCGAAACAGCCGTGAGAGCGACAAGTATATCGTAATCAACCGCATTGTACTGCGTACTATGATGAAAGCGAAGTATTCCCACGAGCCGCTCGGTCACTACGGTCTGGTGATGCCCGAATACTCGCACTTCACCTCCCCTATCCGCAGATATGCCGACCTTTCAATACACAGAATACTGACCGATTTCGTATATGCACTCAGCAACGAAAAGCTCTGCAAAAAGTATCAGGAATTTGCCGAGGACGCCGCACGTCAGGCAAGCAACACCGAACTTGCCGCTGTTCGCTGTGAACGCGAGTGTGAAACCCTCTATATGGCTGAATATATGAAAAACCACATCGGTGAGGAATTCGAGGGCTTTATTTCGGGAGTTTCGCCAAACGGCATTTTCGTGGAACTGCCCAACACAATTGAAGGAATGGTTCCTTCTACTGAAATGCCTGTCGGTGAATACGAGGTTCAGCACGGAGTAATACTCGTAGGCGCAGTTGACGGACGTGTGTTCACCGTCGGCGACCCTGTAAAGGTAAAGCTGATTTCAGTAAACATCAACGGCGGATTTATTGATTTTGCTTTGTGCAATTAAATTTTCAGAACACCATCGGGGCTGTATCAGTACAGCCCCATTTCTTATGCCCAGAGAATACTGTGTCGCTTAGCATAATCCACAAGTATTTATTTTATAAATTGTCAATTATCAACAACTTTGCCATTGACGAAAATTGTAAAATGTGATAGAATTATTTTGTGCGTTCGTGCACTATCAAGACAGTATCCCAACACACTTCAACAATTGCTGAGATATTGCCTGCAAGACAGGAGAAGTGAAAATGAATTCAAAAGCAAAGAAAAATCCTGCGGAGAGTATGAAGCCCAAACTCTTCACAGTGATGAAGAACTATTCCAAGGGACAATTTGCAAAAGACCTTATTTCGGGAATTATCGTTGCTATTATTGCCCTGCCGCTTTCAATTGCTCTGGCACTGGCTTCGGGTGTAGGTCCTGAGCAGGGCTTGTATACCGCTATTACTGCTGGCTTTGTAGTGTCGTTCTTAGGCGGCTCACGTGTGCAGATTGCAGGTCCTACTGCCGCATTTGCAACAATAGTCGCTGGAATTGTGGCAACTGATGGTATGGAAGGACTGGTTATCGCTACAATAATGGCTGGTATATTCCTTGTCATTATGGGTCTGTGCAAGTTCGGAAGTCTTATCAAATACATACCTTCTACAATAACAATGGGCTTTACCTTCGGAATTGCCGTTACTATCGTTATCGGACAGATTAAGGATTTCTGCGGAATGACCTTTGCAGGCTCGCCCGTTGAAACCTCTGAAAAGGTAATCGAAATTTTCCATAGCTTCGGCACATTCAACGTGCAGGCGTTCCTTATCGGACTGCTTTCTCTTGCAATTCTTATCGGAATGCCTTTAATTCCGCTCAAGGCATTCAAGAAAATCCCTCCGTCGCTTATTGCAGTTATCGTATGTGCGGCAGTGGTTAAGCTTGGCAATCTTGAAGTTAACACAATCGGCGATTTGTATACAATCTCATCTGCACCGCCTACACTTCACATTCCTGAGATTTCTTTCGAAACTATCAAGGCTCAGGTGCCGAATGCGTTTACTATCGCTATTCTTGCGGCTGTAGAAAGCCTGCTGTCGTGCGTTGTTGCAGACGGTATGATTGGCTCAAAGCACCGCTCAAATGTAGAACTTACTGCACAGGGTGCTGGTAATATCGTATCCGCACTCTTCGGCGGAATTCCCGCAACAGGCGCTATCGCAAGAACAGCGGCGAACATCAAGAATGGCGCACGTACACCTATCGCGGGTATGGTACACGCAGTAGTACTGCTTGTTATCCTTGTTCTGCTTATGCCGTTTGCGGCTATGATTCCTATGCCCACAATTGCGGCAATTCTGTTTGTTGTTGCATATAATATGTGTGGCTGGAGAGATATTGTTTCTACTCTCAAAACTGCACCGAAGAGCGATATTATGGTTCTGCTTACAACGCTTATTCTCACAGTTGTGTTTGACCTTGTTGTTGCTATCGCAGTGGGAATGGTGCTTGCGGCTCTGCTGTTTATGAAGCGTATGGCAGATGTTACCGAATCACGCAGCTGGATTGACGAGGACGGCGGCGATGTGGACGCTTCCAACGACCCCGACCATATCTCTCTGAGAAAAATCCCTGCAAACACCGCCGTTTACGAAATAAACGGACCTATGTTCTTTGCGGCAGCTGAGAAATTCAACTTTATGTTCAAGGATAACGATGTAAAGGTGCTGTGTCTGAGAATGAGAAACGTTCCTGCAATAGACGCAACAGGCGTAAATGCAATCTCTGCAATAGTTGACAACTGCTCAAAGAGAAACGTTGAGGTTGTGTTCTCACACGTTAACGAACAGCCTATGAAGGCTCTGCGTAAAGCGGGAATCGTTAAAAAGGTTGGTCAGGAAAACTTCTGCGGCCACATCGATATAGCACTTATGAGAGCTGAAAAGCTTTCAGGGGCAGTAAAGCAGTAAAAAAATAAGGGACTGTTATGTACAGTCCCTTTTATATTTAATTGCCCCTGACAGACAATAACACTTGATTTTTCGACAATAATGTGGTAAAATGATTAAAAGGAATTGCCTTTAACTACTTAGCGAGGTGGATTTTATGGATAATTTTGACCAGAATCTTGATAACCTGCTTAAAGAACTGCAGGAAGAATTCAGTAATGCACCCGTCAGAAAACAGATTGTTGCAGTTGACGACGACCGTGAGGTTTTAAAGCTTCTTAAACAGATACTCGGTGAGAAATATGACGTAACGCCTATGGCTGGCGGAAAAATGGCTCTGAACTATTTCAAGACCCACACTGCCGACCTCATTCTGCTGGATTACGATATGCCTGGTATGTCGGGTGCTGAAGTGCTTAAGGCACTTCGTCAGGATAAGAACACTGAAAAAATTCCAGTAATTTTCCTTACAGGAATTGCTGATAACAATGTAGTAAAAGAGATAATGATGCTTGGTATAAGTGATTATATCCTGAAACCTATCAACGTCAGCAGACTCCGCACTGATGTCAAAAAAATATTGGGTTAAGATATGAAACCAGTTAAAAAAGACCCCAGAAATTCTAATTTCTATGCAACTGTTTTTATTGCGGTTGCGCTTACTGTTCTCGCAATAGTTGTACTTATTGTGAACTTTGTTCCGATTTCTGAGAGAACGCATACAATTACGTTCCTCAACGGTATAACACGCATTGAATACGACAACGGCGATGTTATCGAATATCCGAACACGCTCTCTGAAATAGAAAGAACAAATTCCGTGATTATTGCTGATACTGAACTTATCAACATCAACTCAGCCTCTGCGGAAGAACTGCAGAAGCTGAAAGGGATAGGCGAAACAAAAGCACTTGCCATCATTGAGTACAGAGAGCAAAACGGAGCGTTTGCCACAATCGAGGAAATACAACGTGTAAACGGCATAGGAGAAATGACATTCGAGAATATTCGTTATCAGATAACCGTGTAAAAAATCCGCCTCGTTAAGGGGCGGATTTTTCCATATAGTTTGTATTTTTGCAACATTTTTGAAAGAAACTTGGTATTATAATTAAAGGACAACA
>JAZQBH010000268.1:0-5023 GCA_045545655.1 Oscillospiraceae bacterium | reverse complement strand
CTGATAAGTGCAATGGTGGTACGGCAGGTTTCTTCAAGGTTGAAGGAACAGATAGAGGATGCCATACCAACGGCAATACCAAGTGTATTGTTTGTCAGAATGTTTGGAAATGTGGTAGGCAGCAGTGTAGGTTCTTTTCTTGTGGAGTCATAGTTGTCCACAAAATCAACTGTATCATAGTCAATGTCACGGAACAGTTCCTCACAGACTGCCTCCAGTTTTGCCTCGGTGTAACGGGAGGCGGCACACGCCATATCACGGGAATACGCCTTGCCGAAGTTGCCCTTGCTGTCAACATACGGGTGCAGAAGCGCCTCGTTTCCCCGTGCAAGGCGGACCATCGTTTCGTAGATAGCCGCATCGCCGTGAGGGTTGAGGTGCATTGTCTGTCCCACGATATTCGCAGACTTTGTGCGAGCGCCGTTGAGCAGACCCATCTTGTACATCGTGTACAACAGCTTTCTGTGAGAGGGCTTGAAGCCGTCTATCTCAGGCAACGCACGTGACACGATAACGCTCATAGCGTAGGGCATATAGTTCTCTTCAAGAGTGGTTACAATATCAGTTTCAACGACTTTTCCCGAGCCCTCGATATATGCCTCACGGGTTCTGGGTTCAGCACGTTTTGTCACTTTTTTCTTCACTAAGATTGCTCCTTGTCATTCCGGAAACCCGCACAGCCAAGCGGTTTCCGTTGGATATATTAAGAAAGGTCGGCGGCTTCAAGATAGCGGCTGCCGTTTTCCTTGATAAAGGTCTTTCGTCCTGCAAGGTCGTCGCCCAGCAATACGTCGAACATCTTCTTTGTCTGCTCGGCATCGGTTGGGGTAACCTTGATAAGTCGTCTTGTTTCGGGATTCATAGTGGTGAGCGACATCATATCGGGGTCGTTTTCACCAAGTCCCTTAGAACGCTGAATGGTGTACTTCTTGTCGCCAATCATATCGAGTATCTTGGTCTTTTCAGACTCAGCATACGCAAAGTATGTCTTGTCCTTTGTGTTTATCTCGTAAAGCGGCGATTCTGCGATATACACATAGCCCTTTTCAATCAGCGTAGGGCAAAGCTCCTGAATCATAGTCAGGATAAGCGTTCTTATCTGAAATCCGTCGTAATCGGCATCGGTGCAGATTACAACCTTGTTCCAACGGAGATTGTCGATATTAAAGGAGTTGATGTTCTTGTTCGCCTTGCTCTTAACCTCCACTCCACAGCCAAGCACCTTGATAAGATTTGTTATGATTTCGCTCTTGAAAATCTTATCATAGCTGGATTTAAGGCAGTTGAGGATTTTACCACGCACGGGAATAACCGCCTGAAACTCAGCGTCACGGGCAAGCTTAACCGAGCCAAGCGCAGAGTCACCCTCCACGATGTAGACTTCACGGCGTGTAACGTCACGGCTGCGGCAGTCGACAAACTTATCTATGCGGTTGGTGAGGTCTATCTTCTGAGTGAGGTTCACAATAGACGCAGAGCGCACCTTTTCCGCATTCTCACGGGAACGCTTGTTGATAAGCACACGCTCGGCAATCTTAACCGCCTCATCAGGGTTTTCAAGGAAATAAACCTCAATATTATGCTTCAGCCAATCGGTCATTGCGTCCTTGATAAACGCATTTGTAACCGCTTTTTTCGTCTGGTTGGCATAGCTTGCCTGTGTGGAGAAGTTTGAGGATATGAACACAAGGCAATCCGCAACGTCGTCCCACTTTATGGACTTTTCGCCCTTGTTGTACTTGTTGTTATTCTTGAGGTAAGCGTCAATCTGAGAGAGAAACGCACGGCGCATAGCGTCGTCGGGAGAGCCTCCGTGTTCAAGCCACGAGGAGTTGTGGTAATGCTCGACAAAGTTCAGTTCCTTTGAAAAAGCAAACGCCACGTTCATCTTGAGCTTGTATTCGTCCTTGTCGGCACGGTCACGACCCTGTCGCTGTGTCTGCCAGTACTGAGGAGTGGTCAGAGTGTTTTCGCCTGTGGTTTCCTTGAGATAGTCGAAAATTCCGTTTTCGTAGCAGGTGATTTTTTCATCGGTTGAGCCGTCCTCACGCTCGACAATACGCACAAACTCAACACCGCCGTTTACTACTGCCTGTCGGCGCACCATATCGTCGATGTACTCACAGCCGATGTCAATGTCGGTGAATACTTCAAGGTCGGGCTTCCAGTGAATGGTAGTGCCTGTTTCGTGGCAATGCGACTTTACAAAGCCCTTTTCATTCGTCTGGAGTGTAACGTTAAAGCCCTTCTCGAAACGCAAATCATACTGCCACGTGCCGTTGCGGCTGATTACCTCCATATACTCAGAGGCAAACTGTGTAGCACACAGACCAAGTCCGTTAAGACCAAGCGCAAACGAGTAGTTCTCGCCTGAGTTGTTGTCGTACTTGCCGCCAGCGTAAAGTGTGCAGAATGCAAGCTCCCAGTTATACTTATCCTCAGTCTTGTTGAAGTCAATCGGAATACCACGTCCGAAGTCCTCAACAGTTATGGATTTATCTGAATGGAGGGTAATTATAATCCTTTTACCAAAGCCCTCTCTGGCTTCGTCAATGGAGTTTGAAATAATCTCAAACACCGAATGACGGCAGCCCTCAATGCTGTCAGAGCCGAAGATTACCGCAGGGCGAAGTCGCACCTGGTCGGGGCCTTTCAGCGATTTGAGGTCGTTATAGGTTGATGTTGTTTCCTTTGCCATTTGTTGCAATCTTCCTATTCTTTAAGATATAACGGAGATTATCCGTCAGTTATTTCTGTTGCCAGCCGCATACTCGCCGCAGTTTATATCAAGCACTACACGCAATGGGTCGATAAGCGAGTTTTCATACTGCGTTTTCCACTGCGGCTCCCACTGGATTTTTCCGTTTTCATCAATGCTGTCAACCGTTTCGCCGCTCTTTATGGGGAAGGCATTGTTGAACTGATAAAGTGCTATGTCGTAAGCGTGGCTTACCACATAGTTGGGGTCAAGCCCGTGAAAATGCAGCTGAACGTCAGCGCCAAGAAATGTGTGGAAGCCCACAGTATCAACAACCATATCATCTTCAGTGCCTTCAATGTTGAAGAAGCGTGCATTCACGAACATTCTTACAAATTTCACTGCAAGCTCTTCTTCCTCAACCTCACGCAGAAATTCAGGATAAACAAGCTTGCCCGACTGCGGTGAATATACCGCACAGCATTCGGGATAGCAGTCAAGCGCCGAATATACCTGCGCTGTCAGAAGCTCTGCCTGTTCCTTGTAGTCAAGAGCGGCAGACAGCATTGCGTGAACAGAAATCTGCCACTTGCAGGAGTCGATAAGCTCGCTTCCGTTCTTTACATTCCAGAACTGCGAACGCTTAATTTCGTCAATTCTTTCTGTCGTAAACTCCATCGGACCAAGAAAACACGCCAGCGGTGCTACTCCCTCGGGCTTATCCTTCAGGATAACATTGTACTTCGTTATTGGGAGCATTATCATATCCGTTTTGGTTTTAGCATTAGGCTCCATATACGGCACGTCGCCCAGACTGCCCAGACGCTTTTCCAGTGCGGCTTTAATCTGCTCAACAGAAGCGGTTTCCGGCTTTTCACTGAAAAGCAGTGATACTATCATCATCTGCGGAAGCGGCTTGTTATCTTTGATAGATTCATCAATTTTCTGTTCACTTACTGGCATATCAGAATTCCTTTCTTTTGTGTAAATGCCTTTATTTCTTCGGGTCGATATATTCCCTGTAGTCGTAGATGTAGATTACTCCCGATATTACGGTAAGCGCACAGGCAATATACATCAGCACGTTCATACCAAGTGTGCCGAAATAATTCCACTGCTCTGTGCCTGTAATGGAAACAGGCAGAAGCTGTCCCAGTGACTGGAACACCAGAATTGCCGCCATAGCAACCATCGTGAATGCAGTTTTCAGCTTGCCCCATATATTCGCAGGGATAACCGCCTTTTTCTCGCTGTTTGCCGCAACAAGTCTTACGCCCGACACAACAAACTCACGCATAAGGATTACTGATGTAACCCAGGCGGCTGTCCAGCCCTGCTCAACAAAGCAGATAAGCGCCGCCGCAACAAGTATCTTGTCGGCAAGCGGGTCTAAAAACTTTCCGAAATCGGTTATCATATTGTATTTTCTCGCAACCTTGCCGTCAAGCATATCCGTAATGCTTGCAAGCGCAAACGCAACAAGCGCCCACACAAACCGCAGCGGAATAGCCTCAACCGTCATAAACACGATAAACACAGGCACGAGAATTACACGGAACATCGTGAGTTTATTTGCTAAATTCATATCATTTCTCCGATTAAGTTGTTTTCAACAACTCTGTTGATTTTTACGTTTACAAATGAGCCTATCTGAACACGCTTTCCCTTTGCGGAGAAGTAAATCATTCCGTCAATTTCGGGTGCGTAGGACTCGTCACGGCCGAAGTAAAGCTCCACAAAGCGGTCGTAGCCCTCGACTACCACCTCTGTTGTACTGCCAACCTTGCTTTCGTAAAGCTCAGCCACACGTGCGTCCTGCTGTTCTTCAAGGATTTCCTTGCGGTGCTCGCGCACGTCCTCGTCAACCTGATTGTCGAACTTTGCGGCGGGGGTGTTCTCTTCCTCGGAGTATGCAAACGCGCCCATTCTCTCAAAACGCATATCCTGTGCGAACTCGCCCAGCTGATTGAACTGCTCGTCAGTTTCGCCAGGGAAGCCTGTGATAAACGTTGTTCTGAGTGTAATTCCAGGGATTTCACGGCGCAGACGTGAGATAAGCTCACGCAGCGACTGCTCGTCGCCCTTGCGGTTCATTCGCTTTAAGATATCCTTGTCGCAGTGCTGCAGAGGAATATCCATATATTTTACAATCTTCGGCTGATTTTTGATAACGTCGATAAGCTCGTCTGTGATGCGCTCGGGATAGCAGTAGAGCAGTCTTATCCACTTGAAATCCAGCTTGCACAGCTCATTGAGAAGCTTCGGCAGAGCAAGCTCGCCGTACAGGTCAAGTCCATAGCGGGTAGTGTCCTGTGCGATGATGTT
>JAZQBH010000267.1:0-5515 GCA_045545655.1 Oscillospiraceae bacterium | reverse complement strand
TACGATCCGACTTCTTAATGACAACAAGGACAACGGCGCTGTAAAGCGCGTTGCGCCTATCGGCCTGTATTTCTACAATGACACCGCAAAGGCATTCGATATGGGCTGCCGTGCAGCGGCAATCACTCACGGAAGCCCCGTAGGCTACATTGCAGCAGGTTGCTATGCGGCAATTATCGCCGAAATTGTAAGCGGAGCAGAAATTGAAGATGCTGTCCGTTCTGTAATTGAACTGCTTAACGGCGTGGCTGACGGAGAAATACTTAAGAAGACTCTGGGCTATGCTCTTGAGCTTGTGAATAACGAGAGCGTTGAGCCCCGTGACGCAGTAAAGAAGATGGGTTACGGCTTTGAAGCGTATGAAGCTCTTGCAATTGCAGTATACTGTGCGGTACTCCACTACGAAAGCCCCAGATATGCAATCCAGCTGGCTGCAAACCATGACGGCGCAAGCGATACCTGTGCTTCCATGACAGCGGCAATGATGGGCGCATACTACGGAATTCAGGGCTTCCCCAAGGGCTGGGCAGACAAGGTTCAGTACAAGAATCTTATCTCCTCCATGGCTGAAAAACTGTTAAAGGCAGTAGCAACAACAGAAGACTACAACGTTGACGACGGCGAGGAAGAATAATGCCAAGAAGTTCAAATCAGAAGCAGAAGCGTCTTTTACTTGCAGATATATTCCGCACGGAAACAAATGAAGAACATCCCATAACTCTTGCACGGCTTATTGAAATCCTCAGCAATAATGGTATTGAAGCGGAGCGAAAGAGCCTTTACGATGATATAGAGGTGCTTTGTCAGTACGGTATGGATATCGAAAAGACAGGTGCGTCAAGAAATACTGCATATTATTATGCAGGCGGCACTTTTGGCGTCCATGAGCTGAAGCTGCTGGCAGATGCGGTTGCCTGTTCAAAGTTCATTACCGAAAAGAAGTCCAAGGAGCTTGTAGCAAAGCTTTCTTCTCTTGCAAACCGCCATGATGCAGATGAACTGAAGCGTAATGTTATTGTTTCCGACCGTGTGAAGAACGCCAATGAACAGATTTACTACACCATTGACGCTATTCAGCAGGCTATCCGCGAAAAGAAGAAGATACGCTTTCTGTATTTTGACTATGACAGCAGAAAAACCAAGAAATACCACAACGGCGGAGCATATTCCGAGGTTTCTCCCTATGCTCTCTGCTGGCGTGAGGAAAATTATTATCTCGTGGGATACTACGGGAAATATGACAGTGTTACAAACTTCAGAGCCGATAAGATAGAAAAGGTGGAAATACTCGACGAAAAGAGGATTGAGCCGCCAAAGGATTTCAACCTTAACGAATATACAAAAAAGCGTTTCGGTATGTTCTCGGGTGATGATTTAAGAGTAACCCTCAGGGTGCATAATTCCCTTTCAGGAGTAATTTTCGACCGCTTCGGAAAGAGTATCACTGTTTACAACGATGACGAGGACGAAAATTATTTTATAATCAATCAGCCTGTAACCGCAAGTCCCATTTTTTACGGCTGGATATGCCAGTTCGGAGAGAAAATGGAAATAATTGCTCCCGATAATATCCGTCAGGATTTCAGAAAATACATAAAGAAAATTTATAATATATACAAATGAAAGGAGCGCTGAGAGTGCTCTATACTTTAGATGTTCTGCTTGAAAAAATAAAGCAGAGTGATAAGCAGTACGATGTAAACAAGATTATTGCCGCTTATGAAATTGCGGACGAAGCACATTCCGACATTAAGAGAAGCTCAGGCGAGCCTTATATCACCCATCCCGTGGCGGTTGCCTGTATCCTGCTGGAATTCTGCATGGATACGGATACGCTGGTTGCGGCGCTTCTCCATGACGTAGTTGAGGATACCGACACATCTCTCGAATTTATCAAGAAGAAATTCGGCGAGGATGTTGCAAATCTTGTTGACGGCGTTACAAAAATCGGTCAGGTTCCCCTTAATACAAAGGAAGAACAGCAAGCGGAGAATATCCGTAAAATCCTTATGGCTATGTCAAAGGATATAAGAGTTATTATCATAAAGCTTGCCGACCGCCTTCATAATATGCGTACTATTATGTACCGCCCCCCTGAGAAACAGCGCAAGAAGGCTCTGGAAACTATGAATTTCTATGCGCCTATTGCTCACCGTCTCGGTATGAGTGCAGTCAAGGAGGAGATGGAGGATATTTCAATCCGTATCCTTGACCCTTACGGCACCAAGGCAATCGAAGATATGCTGGACACCCACAAGGAGCAGCGCAATACCTTCATTGATACAATCACAGGCAGAATCCGTGAGCGAATAAGCGATATCGAGCCTCCGCCCATAATTGAGGGACGAGTAAAGAGCGTATACAGCATCTACAAGAAGGTTTATATCAAGGGCAAGGGCTTTGATGAAATATATGACGTATATGCGGTAAGAGTAATTGTTCAGTCGGTTATAGAATGCTATAACGTTCTGGGTATTATTCACGATATGTTCAAGCCTATTCCTTACCGTTTCAAGGATTATATCGCAACTCCCAAGCCCAATCGTTATCAGTCTCTCCACACTACCGTAATCGGCAGGGAGGGCATACCCTTTGTGGTGCAGATAAGAACGGTTGAAATGCACAATACCGCTCAGTACGGTATCGCCGCACACTGGAAGTACAAGGCAGGACTGAAAGGCTCTGTTGTCGGCGAAAAGCGCTTTGACTGGATTCGTCAGCTGCTTGAGCGTCAGCAGGAGGCAGAGGACGTAGAACAGATTACAGACGCAATCAAGAACGACCTCTCTCAGGACGAAGTGTTCGTATTCTCGCCTAAGGGCGATGTGTTCGCATTGCCGCTTGGCGCAAATGTAATAGATTTTGCTTATGCTATTCACAGTGAGGTAGGCAACAAGATGACAGGCGCAAAGGTCGGCGGAAGAATGGTGCCGTTTGACTATCAGGTCAAGACGGGCGATATCGTGGAGATTTTCACGAGCGGCTCTGCGGCTTATGGTCCTAACCGAAACTGGCTTGACATCGCAAAAACTACCGAGGCAAAGGGCAAGATACGCTCGTGGTTCAAGAAGGAACGCAGAGATGAAAACATCTCTGTGGGCAGAGAAGAGCTTGAACGTGAGTTCCGCCGCAACGGCATTCCGCTTGAAAAGGAAATCCTTGAGGACGCCGCAATGCGTGCAAGGGTAAATTCTGTTGATGATTTGTATGCGGCGATAGGCTACGGCGGCGTTGCGTTGTCCAAGGTTATCCAGCGTATCAAGGATATGCAGGCAAGGGCAATGAAGGAGCAGAACACCGTTGTTCCTACCAGTGAGGAGAGCATAGAGCAGTCCAACAAGCGTTCCCGTCAGAAGGGTGTTATCATAGAGGGTATCGACAATGTTGCGGTAAAATTCGCACAGTGCTGTAATCCTCTGCCGGGTGACCCGATAATCGGCTTTGTTACGAGGGGCTTCGGCGTGTCAATCCACAAGCTTGACTGTATCAACATCATAAACAATATGGAGAGCGAAGAAAACCGTGACCGCTGGATAAAAGCGTCGTGGGCAGGCGTGGACGACTCGACATACCGTGCTACTATTGATATTATCGCCGAACAGCGTTCGTCTGTTATTGCGGATATTACTGCGGCAATTGCGGTTTCACATCTGCCTATGCACGAGATGAATATGCACCGCCTGAAAAACGGCAATACCAACCTTCTTGTAACTATTGAGGTTGCAGGCGTTGAACAGCTTTCAAATCTTATGGTAAGAATCAAGAAAATCCCTGGTGTTGTGTCGGCTGACCGCACGGGTAAACAGTAAAATCAAGTTGTATATCGGGAATGGCTGTCTGGTTTTGCCATTCCCGATAGGATTATGAGGTGAATTATGGAAAAGATAACACGTCTGCCGCTGGGTGCGCTGGCTACAAACTGCTATATTGTATACGGCGAGGCAAATAAGGCGGTTGTGATAGACCCAGCCTCGTCTGCTGAGGTGCTTGTTATGCTTGAGGCGAATAATTTCACACTTGACAGCATAATATTGACACACGGGCACTTCGACCACTTTTCGGGTGCGGCTCAGCTGAAAAGACAAACAGGAGCGGCTATCTATGCCCCCGAGCTTGACGTAGAAATGTTTCAGAGCGAGGACAAAAGCTGGGCGAGATTTATGGCAGGCACGTCGTTTCAGCCGATAACTCCCGACTATACGTTCTCGGACGGCGAGCGGCTAACGCTTTGTGGTATTTCGTTCAGCGTGATGTCAGCACCAGGTCATACCGCAGGCAGCTGTATGCTGTTTTGCGAGGAGCTTGGCGCAATATTCTGCGGAGATGTGCTGTTCCGTGGCAGCGTGGGCAGGGCAGACGGCTTTTCGGGCAGTGAACGTCAGACTATGGATACTATGCGCAAAATCAACGGAATAAGCGGAGATTACACTCTCTACTGCGGTCACGGCGAAACTACCACACTTGAAATTGAGAAGAAATACAATTCGTATTTGCAAAATTGCTAGAATGAAGGCGAATAGGTTTTATATATTTGTGGATATTTACAAATATTGATGGTTTGAGTTTTAAAAATCAGATTTTCGCTTGACATAACCGACATATTTTGCTATAATCTAGTTGTTAGTTTTTTTTATGAACTTTTAAGTTCGTAAATTACAAATGTATTTTTGGAGGATTTTATTATGGATACTAAAACAACAGGTATTGTAGCGTACATTACTTGGATTGGCTTGTTGATTGCTTTTCTGGCAGGCGACAAGGAGGGCGCGAAGTTCCACATCAACCAGTCGCTCGTATTGGTTATTGGAGAAGTAGCTATCGGCGTTATTGCTGGTATTGCTGCCTTCATTCCCGTTGTAGGCTGGATTATTTCCGCTCTGTGCGGAGCTGCTGAAGTTGCTATTCTCGTGTTCAGAATTTTGGGCATCGTTAGCGCAGTAAACGGTGAGGAGAAGCCTCTTCCCGTTGTTGGCAACATCAAGATTATCAAGTAATTGATACATAACAGGCAAACCGCCCTTGAAAAAGGGCGGTTTTTTTGTGTTTTACCCTCTTGACTTTTATAGGAAAAGAGGGTATAATAAAAACGTATGCTTTTATAGGTAATAATGTTGATTTTTCTGATTATATTGGGAAAAACTGGTAATGATTATGCTTGTAAAAACTGATTTTATGACTATATTTTGAGAGGACAATATAACTATGAAGTGGATGGGATTAAACGAGCTTCGTGAAAGCTATCTTTCATTCTTTGAAAGCAAAGGACATCTGAGAATGCCGAGTTTTCCGCTGGTGCCGCCTGCGGACGACAAGTCTATTCTCCTTATTAACGCTGGTATGACTCCCCTGAAGAAGTATTTTCAGGGTATTGAAGAGCCTCCCCGTCACCGTGTGACAACCTGTCAGAAGTGCATCAGAACTCCCGATATCGAGAATGTCGGCAAAACTGCACGTCACGGTACTTATTTTGAAATGCTGGGTAACTTTTCCTTCGGCGACTACTTCAAGCCCGAGG
>JAZQBH010000266.1:0-7440 GCA_045545655.1 Oscillospiraceae bacterium | reverse complement strand
CACAAGCGGAGATTATTATGAAAAAGCTTTTATTTGTATACAACCCACATTCGGGCACGGGGACTATTCAGAAATACCTCTCCGAAATTATAACTATTCTCACAACAGGCGGATATGACGTTACCGTGCACCCTACCTCAGCACCTCAGGACGGTCAGCGGTACATCACCGAAAACGCCCACGACTACGACCTTATCGTAAGCGGCGGCGGTGACGGAATGCTCCACGAGCTGATTAACGCTATAATCACAACCGAACCACGCAAGCCCTGCGGATATATCCCTGCGGGCACGGTGAACGACTATGCAGGCTCGCTTGGAATACCCAAGGACATCACCAAAGCGGCACATAACGTCATCAACGGCGATTTGCTCAGCGTTGACGCTGGCAAATTCGGCGACCGTTACTTTTCGTATATTGCGGCATTCGGTATTTTCACTGATGTAAGCTACTCAACCGAGCAGAAATTCAAGAATATCTTCGGTGCGGCGGCATATCTTATGGAGGCAGTGAAGTCGCTTGATGTGCGTAAGTTCAACAGCACCTCTTCGTATATGACCATCACCGCCGACAACGGCGAAGAACTTGTCGGCGATTTTATCTTCGGGCTTTGCGGCAACACCTATTCCGTCGGCGGACTTCAGAATGTTGTCCCCTACGACGCAGATATGCAGGACGGTCTGCTTGACGGACTTTTTATCCGCACCCCTAAAAACCCGATTGAACTGCAAAGCATAAATTTCGCACTGCTCAACCGCAAGTTTGACGACTGCGAGCATATCATCTGTATGCACTCGCCGAAATTTACAATCAGGTCGGAAAAGGAAATTTCGTGGACGCTTGACGGCGAGGATGGCGGCAGAACTACCGAAATCGAACTTTCAGCCGTAAGCGGCGCTTATGATATTGCACTTCCCAAGCGTGTTCATTCGCCGATTACTGTAATTCCCGAAAAACCTGAAGAGGAAATGCTCAGATTATTCGACAGATAGTAATTTTATTCTGCTTTATTATATTTTGTATACAATCCGACAATTCGTTATATTGTCGGATTGTAATATTTTATGGATATATTCCGATTTGTATAGAATATAAGTGTGAATTATCAGAGATTTGCCGCTTGCGTGAGTTTTATTTACTCTGACACCCTCACGCCAACCCACACACAGACGAACACTCCCGGATATAAAACAGCCGCACAAGCATATCAGCTGATGCGGCTGTTTTCTTTTCCACTCTTTCTACATTTTGTAATATTATACTGCAATATTCGACTTTGTATTTTTATATACCAACTATTTTGTAATATTTCCTCATAATATTGCATTTTGTATAATATTCTGTGCTTTTTTGTAGAATTATCAACAATTATTTCACTTATTGAAAACTTAAGGGGCAGACTGTTAGCAAGATAGTGAAAAAGAAGTTTTTTCACTATCGAGTAGCATTCTGTGTTTCCAAGAACACTTGCTACGAATTGCCAAAGGCAGCTTCGCCTTGGAGTGGTCTGCCCCTTTTTCAATGCGTATCAAATCTTTTTAAGAATATGCTTTTATGCCCGATAGTGAAAAACTTCTTTTTCACTCACTTACGAATTATGTCGGATTGTAATATTTATTCGTATTTTTTCTTATAGTATAGTGCGCCGAAGCCAAGACCTGAAACGCCGCCGCAGAGATGTCCGAAGTGACCGATGTTATCCTCCACGAACAGACCTGCATACACTTCCTGTCCGAGGTAAATCACAGCGATAAGCACAAGCGTAAGCGGAATTTCGCCCTTCTTCATACTGGTTGCCGCACACAGGATAATCAGCATAAACACGATACCCGAAGCACCGAGAATGCCCACATTAGGGAACAACACCATATTTAGTATACCGCCTGCAAGAGCAGTAACGAACATCATAACTGCCGTGTTCCAGCTGCCGTAATGCTCCTCAACAATAGGACCTACAAGCAGCAGCATTGTCATATTGCCTGCAAAGTGTGAAAATCCCGAATGACCGAAAACGTATGAGAACGCCCTCAGGTATGTCAGCGGATTTACAAGGCTGGGTCTGCCGTAGCATACAAACAGCGATTTGGTGATAAATCCGTTGGAAATATAGTGCAGAATAAGCACCACAAGACAAACCGCCGCAAATGTGAGGATTACGGGCGAATTATAGGATAACTTCTTTTTTGCCATTATTCTTTTCCTTTCAGCAAGCGTGACAGCCGTGCAATAGGCAGTCCCATAACGTTGTAGTAGTCGCCGTTGATGCGTTTTACAAGCAGTGCGCCTCTTTCCTGTATGCCATAAGCGCCTGCCTTGTCCATAGGCTCGCCTGTCATAACGTATTCCATAATCTCGGCGGGTTCAAGGTCGTAAAACTCTACCTGTGTTTCCTCGGCGAACACGTGTTCAGTGCCGTCTGCGTCAATTACGCACACGCCTGTGAATACGCTGTGTGTTCTTCCCGAAAGAAGTGTGAGCATATCCATTGCGTCCTTTACGTCCTTGGGTTTGCCGAGTATTTTCCCGTCGATTGCCACAACGGTATCGGCGGCGATTATTGTTTTTGTGGTTGTAAGCGTTCTGATTTCACGGGCTTTCTGCTGTGCAAGCAATTGAACAGCCTGTTCAGGCGGAGTGCCCTCGGGAATATTTTCGTCGCCCATAGCAGGCAGTACGGAAAAATCCTCGGTAATCATACGAAGCAGTTCAAATCTTCTGGGGCTCTGACTTGCCAGTATCATCGGTTACACCTCCTGTAAAGCATAAGCGTAGGCTGGAGCATACTTTGTGTTATAGTTCGCTATGCACTGACGGATTACCCTCAGTGCGTCCTCTCTGCCACGAACCTCCTCAACGGCGGTTTCCTTGCCCTCAAGCTGTTTGTACACCGAGAAGAAGTGGCGCATCTCCTGGAAAATGTGATTGGGCAGTGCCTCTATTCCCCTGAATGCGTTGTATGTAGGGTCTTCAAACGGAATAGCGATAATCTTTTCATCGTTCTTGCCGTTGTCTACCATATTGATAACGCCGATTGGGTAGCAGCGCACCTCAACAAGCGGCGAAATCGGCTCGTTGCAGAGGATAAGCACGTCAAGCGGGTCGCCGTCGTCGGCAAGCGTGCGGGGGATAAATCCATAATTTGACGGATAGTGAGTGGACGTATACAGAATTCTGTCAAGGATAATAAGTCCTGTTTCCTTGTCAAGCTCGTACTTTTTCTTGCTGCCACGCTCAATTTCCACGATTGCGATGAAGTCATCGGGGGCAATTCTGTCGGGGTTTATGTCGTGCCATATATTCATTATAATATCTCCTTTTTCAGCGGTAATTTGTCTGTGCCGCACTTGTTCCACTGAATATGATAACACAATTATTGTAATTTGTCAAGTGGTGGACGGTTCTGCTGTTTTTATGAACAGTTCCCGAACGTCAGGCATACAATGAACAAAGAGAAATCCCTTTTTAGTGAGGGTGCAATAAAGCATTTTTTCACTATCGAGCATAAAAGTATATTTCTAAAAAATTTGCTACGAATTGACAAAGGCGGCACGCCTTGAAAGGAGCAGTTTATGAAAATTGTGTTTCTCGGCGGAGATAAGCGAATGGATTACGTCCGTGAACGGCTCTCCGCTGATTATGATATTGTAGACAGCGGCGCAGATGTGGTTATCCTCCCGATGCCGCTTACCCGTGACAGCGAAAGCATATTCTCCGCAGCCGACCACATTCCGTTTGAGCGTGTTGCTGATGTTGCAAAGCGTGGCGGACTGGTGCTTGCTGGCGGCGAATGCAGAGCCCTCACGGAGCTGTGCAGACAGCACTCCCTACAGCTTGTGAACTACGCACTTGACGAACAGCTTACGCTGTGCAATGCCGCACTCACGGCTGAAAATGCCGTCAGCGTGCTTATCGGGGCAACGGACGGCGCACTTCTCGGCAGTGAGGTGCTGATAACGGGCTACGGACGTATCGCAAAGCAGCTTGCGGCACGGCTGAGGGCGTTCGGGTGCGAGGTGACTATCGCCGCACGCAGAGCGGAAAGCCGCTGTGAGGCTCAGCTAAGCGGCTTTGCGGCGGTTTCCCCAAGCGAGGCACGGCTGGACTCCGACTTTATCGTGAACACGGTGCCGTCACGGTTGTTTGCGGACAGCGACTTTGCCGAAATGGGCAGTGCAGTCTACCTTGAGCTTGCCACTCTGCCGCCGCTAACCCCCGAAAATTATGCAGACGTACGTTATATTCACGGCGGCGGCTTACCCGGAAAGCATTCCCCGAGGGCGGCTGGCTCATATATCGTCGACACGCTCGTGCGTATTCTCAACGAAAGGGGTGAGCAGTCATAGAACCAACAGATTTCAACAGACTAAAGGGACTTCGTGTGGGATATGCGCTGTGCGGCTCGTTCTGCTCGTTCGGCGGCTCGTTTGAGTGCCTTGAAAAGCTTGTTCAGCTGGGCTGTGAGGTAACGCCGATAATGTCCGACAACGCATATTCCCTTGACACACGCTTTGGTACGGCTCAGTTTCACCGTGAAACGCTCCGTGAGATTACCGGCAGAGAGATAATTCACACGATCCCTGAGGCTGAGCCGATTGGTCCTAAGCAGATGTTCGACGTGCTGGTAGTTTCTCCTTGTACGGGCAACACCCTCGCCAAACTGGCCCTGTCCGTGATAGATACGCCAGTATGTATGGCGGTGAAAAGTCACTTGCGTGGAATGAAACCCGTAGTCCTTGCGGTGTCCACGAACGACGCACTTTCGGGGGCGGCGAAAAACATCGGCGCACTGCTCAATCTGCGGCACTTCTATTTTGTGCCGTTCAGGCAGGATAATCCCTCGGCTAAGCCGTTTTCTATGACAGCAGACCTCTCACGAATGGCGGAAACAATCCTCGCCGCCCTTGACGGGGTGCAGTTACAGCCCATTCTGGCATAAGAAAAACCCCCGCTCTTTTCAGAACGGGGGTTGTGTTGTTAATCAGATATTACTCTGAAAAGAAATTACTTTCTCTTCTTAGCAACAACTACGCCAGCAGCTGCGAGAACTGCAGGAACAACTGCGAGAGCAACACCAGTACCAGGGTTGGTTGTGTCGTCTTCCTTGTCAGCGGGCTTGGACTCGGAAGGAGTAGACTCGGAAGGAGTTGTTGCACCCTTGATTTCGAGGGAGTAACCTTCGTACTTAACTCTGTCCTCAGCGTCCTTAAGAGTCATTGTAGCTGTCTTGCCAGCCTCAGCAGTGATCTTGAGAGTAACAGTAGCGATTGTGTCGCCAGCCTTTACGTTGCCGAGCATAGCGAACTTCTTTGTCTCAGCGTTGTAGGAAGACATACCTGTGCCCTTAACCTCAACAACTTCGAAACCGTCAGTAGAAACTACGAAGCTGGGGATTTCCTGGTCAGCAGCAGCAGTAACAGTAACCTTAACAGTTGCACCGTTTACAGCTTCGCCTTCAGTGGTGTACTTAGCAACGTCAGCGCTAGCAGCAATAGCGGTAAGAGCGCATACTGCAGAAGCGAGACCGAGAGAGATAATCTTCTTCATATTATTTTCCTCCATAATGTTTATTTTGTTTAAAATTATGCAGGGGCTTTCGCAACGGGTTACTCACCCCTGCATAGAATTATTATGACCGTTTTAAACTGTCAATATGTTTAAGATTTCCTTAAATTACGCCTGAGCAGTGAATGCTTCGAGAACGAATGTAAGGTCAGCTACACCGAAGGAGCCGTCGCCGTTAGCGTCGTACTTCTTGTCAGTAGAAGAAGCTGTGTAAGCCTCGAGGATAGCAGTAAGGTCAGAAGCACCGAACTTGCCGTCGCCGTCGAAGTCGTTCTTAACGCCTGTATCAGCTGCGCCGCCCTTAGCTTCGTCAACAGCCTTTACGAGCTTCTCGTAGGACTTGAGGAGAGCCTTTTCAAAGTCGTTAACGCTTACGCCGCACTTGTTCTTAGCTGTGTGCAGACGGTTAACAGACTGGTACTTACGCTCATCATCAAATGCTTCGTTCTCTTCACCGGACTTGAGCTCTTCAGCTTCAAGAACAGCGAGGTCGTAAGCGCACTGTGCGAGTGCCTTCTTAACATCGTCAGACTTGATGTCGCCGTTGTCAACCTTGATTGCTGTCTCACCGATAAGGGTTCTGATTTCCTCATAGCTGTAGAGGTAATCCTTGTACCAGCCTTCGAGGTTTTCTACGTCAGTCTTGAGTGCCTTGTAAACTTTTTCAAGGGTTGTACCAAGAACGGTCATATCAGTCTTGTAGCCTGTGATAGCCTTAGCAGCGGTGTAGAACTCAATTGCATACTGACGCTCGTCAACAACATCCTGGTGTACGCCAGCAAATACTGCGGAGTCACCGGTCTTTTCAGCGATGTCGTAAGCTCTGTCGATCATATCCTTAAGCTGCTTGAGAGTGTAAGTAGTTTCCTTTGTTTCAGGGAAGCTGTCCTCAAGTGCGTAAGAGAGAAGTCTCCAAACGATGGTCCACTCTGCACCGGACTTACCGTTAGCAACGATTGTCTTACCATCAGCAAGAACATCCATATAAGCCTGTGCAGTTGCCTTTTCATCATCAGTAATCTTGCTGTCTGCATACAGTGATTCAAAATCCTTGTAGATCTCGATAGCATCTGCAAGTACAGCACCAGAACCATCCTTACCATTTGTAGCATCGTGATCAACGGAATCAAGATCAACTTCAAGGTAGTTGAGAATGTTAGCATTTGCAGCAATGTTCTGTACTACGAGATTCTTTGCTGTTGCTTCGTCAAGAGCTTCAAGTGCTTCCTGTGCTGCTGTTCCGTTTGCATAGATGTATGCAACATCAGCAAGACAACCAGTGTTCTTATCCTTGATGATAGCAATCTTCTTGTCAGCCTTCATAACAGCCTTTTCCATATCAGATGTAACTGTTACACCATCAAGACCATCAATTGCTGCAAATACATCATCCTTGGAAATTGTAGAATCGTACTCAGCAACAAGCTTTGCATTGTACTTCTTAAGGAGAGATGCGCAAGAAGCCTTGGAGCCGCTCTTCTTGTTGTCTACTTCCCAACCCTCGAATACCTTAACAGCGTCGAGTGCTGCCTGGCAAGCGGATACGATCTGCTTGTCAGTTGTCTTAACAGCAGCCTTTACATCGTCAAAACGGTTGTACTCGCTGTTGATGCTGTCATAAACTGTACCAGAGAAGGTGAAGTCTGCATCACCAATCCACTGCTCATTAGCCTTAAGTACAGCATCTGTCTTCCAGGAAGTTCCGCCCCAGTATGTGTATGCACCGCCATCGGAAGCGCCGAAGAGAATATCCTCAACATCAGCAAGCTCAACCTCAGCGTTAAGAAGCTTCTTCCAAGCATCCTTGTTTGTTGTCTCAGTTGCAACAACTGTGAAAGAACCACGTCTCCAGGACTCATAGTTCTTCATCTCATAACG
>JAZQBH010000265.1:0-10139 GCA_045545655.1 Oscillospiraceae bacterium | reverse complement strand
TTTAAGATAACCCAGACGTGTCCCCTTGGGCATATCAATCGGCTCCTGATACAGACTTTCATAAAACGTCAGATTATTTACATCATAAGGGAAATAGCGCACCAGAACTTCTTGCTCGTGTGAAATAAGTACGCTGTCCTGAAAATTTCCTACGTGCACACTTTTCTGCAGCATAAAAATTTCTTCCGACACCTTTACAACGCCGAAATCAAAGTAGTGGTCTGCCCTACATATAAACACATTGACACCTCTGTTCTTTGAAACAGAGGTGTTTTGTATTAAGACTGTTATACTTTAAAACACAAGTTTTACTCCGTTATTTTCGTAGGATGTCTTGTAAGAGTCGTAATCTTTGATAACCTACTCAACGAAACCTACTGTTGCATACTCCGCAATATAGCACAGTCCCTGATGAAACTCGTTGAAAGTCTCCGCTATATCACTGAAAAAACCATAACTTATGATTATAATAAGGTCTTCACCTATATGATAGTTAAAACTTAAACAGATTCAAATTTCCATTATGCACGGATTTATGGCACTCGTGACAGAGAGAAATAATATTGTCGGTTGACGCAGCTCCAAGAAACTGATGGTCTATGAAGTGATGTCCCTCAACTCTTTCCTTTGAACCACAAACCTGACAGGTATAACTGTCTCTGATTTTGCCGTTTTTCTGTGCACGGGTATGTGCTGCTGAACGCTTTGCTGACATATTACTCACCTCCTATTTTCTTAGTGCCATTCTGAAGAAGTGCACCCACACTTGAATGCTTACCGCTTGCTACCGTACCTCTTCCGAATGGTGCATATTTTTCCTTTGACCGCATAATGTCCCTTGAAATCTGCGAAGCCTGATTGCTTGTCAGACCCGAGATAACAGCCACAACTGCATTATCCTTCTTTCCTGCCATAATAACACCCTCCTTAGAAATTAGTGATTACAACGCCATCTACTGTTTCTGACTGTATCGAATTGTTACCGTAGCTTATTGTTGTAATGTTCTCAACGTCAATCCAGAAACCTCTTTCGTCTTTGATAAATGGAATGATATCCACCTCTCCGTTTTTTCGTTCAACTGCAATAAAATCCGCAGTTACATTCAGCACCTTATCACCCTTGTTAAGAATATTGATTTTCATTTTTTTCCTCCTTAGTCTTCTGCGCTCGATGTGATTGCTCCGCCGCCTACAGCGCATAAAAGCAGAATTATGTCATCTACAGGCCCTGCACACAAATCTACAGGCGAGAGAATATAAGCCAACAACAATATCACAAGCATACCTTTCATTACACCATTCATAGCAATACCTCCCGTCTTTTGCATTTTTAGTTGAATATCGGCGAAACAATGAAATTATTCGTGTTTATCACCACCTTTCAAAACAGTTTTACATCGGACTTACTTGGATGAGTTAATTGCAGCAATAGCAATGCCTGCAACACCACTGATAATAGCGGTAACAACAGAAGCTGGCATATAATCACCTCCTTTCGCTTATCATAACAACCGCATCAGTAAATAATCCGGGGAGAACGCCTTCTGCCGAATAAATCAGGCATAACACAACCCATCATAAAATCACCTCCTCTTAACTGATATACGAAATAGATCTGAAAGAATTAAGTTTTTTCACCTCCCTTGCTGAACTTTTCAGCGATTAGTCACCAGAACCGAGTATTGTGCCGACAATAACACCGAAGATAAAATCACTCATAATATCACCTCCTTTCGCTTATCATAACAGCCGTACCCAAAAAATCAGTAAACAATCCAGCGGCGACGCCTTCTGCCAAAGAACTCAGGCATAATATAACCCATCATAAAATCACCTGCTTTCACTATATACAAAATTAGCTTTACTTAATTAAGATAACTGAACCCCGACAGGACCAAGCAACACTCGGAAGCAGTTGCATTATAGCCAGACCGAAAGAAATAAGGCTCGGAAAACTGATAAAAATAATTATTCATACGCACCTCCAAAACAAAACAATAAAACCAAGGTTACATACAAAGGGGAATATCACAGAAAAAACGAGGCATATCATCACTTCCTTTCACTCTATATACAGCTTTGAGAAATGAAAATTAAGTTTTTTTGAAAACTTTTTTTGCAGATTCTGCAATCACTCGTCTTCTCACTATATGTACAGCATTTGCAACAGCAAATTAAGTTTTCGGGAAAACTTTTTTTGCAGATTCTGCAATCGCTTGTCTTTTCACTATATGTACTTCATTAAAAACAACAGATTAAGTTTTAATTGAAAATTTTAAAACAAAATTTTCAACTAAAACAGCTTATTATAGAATTATAATAAGGAATAGCATTTCCGATATTATCTGATTCGCGAACCTCTGTTTTTCTGACATAAAATTATTATAAAAACATAAGATTCGCGCTGAGTTCAGATACTTTTCATTCACACATTGTTTAATATCAACACTTGACATATTCACTTTTTTGTGATACAATAATAACAGGCAGTCAGATTCATCTTTGTTTTTGTGAATTTTTGCTGTATTTTCTCGCGCGTGCGCGGGGATTGAAACATGAAAGCTTTATCGATAATATCGATAACTTCGTATTTTCTCGCGCGTGCGCGGGGATTGAAACTATTCATGACGTTCCAGCCAGAAGTCATAGCCGTATTTTCTCGCGCGTGCGCGGGGATTGAAACAGTACCTCCTTAAGATACATATAAAATATTAGATAAGGTATTTTCTCGCGCGTGCGCGGGGATTGAGACTCCAGTACCGCCGTCTGTATTAAACGATATGGGTATTTTCTCGCGCGTGCGTGGGGATTGAAACTTCTGGTAATTCTGTTATTTTGGTGTTTCTTATATCGTATTTTCTCGCGCGTGCGCGGGGATTGAAACTCTTGTCTGTGTTATGTAATTTTTCAAGGTCTTCGCGTATTTTCTCGTGCGTGCACGGGGATTGAAACTAATTGCCCCATGTGTTAAGGAATACAGATATTGTATTTTCTCGCGCGTGCGCGGGGATTGAAACTCTCTTTCGAAAACTCATAGAGATAGTGTTACCAAACGTATTTTCTCGCGCGTGCGCGGGGATTGAAGAAAAAAAGGAGCGTCCTTATCAGGACGCTCCCCTTTTTTATTAACTCTGTCATCTGATAGAGTTTTTTTATTTTTAAAAACTATATGCTCTCTCACAAATTAAATATATGGAGTGAAAGAAAATAAAAATTTTTTCAAAAAAACTTAATTCGGTCTATGTTGTTTTGTATATAAAGCGAAAGGAGGTGGAAAATATGACGATTATTATTAAGATTATATTCCCCTTGCTCTGATTTTAAGCGTTTTAATTTACTCCGATTATGAAAGGTGGTGTTTTTTATGTTTTTTATTTTCTCCGGCAGACCTGTATTATCCTCTGAAACCTCCAGGGCAAAACAACCTAATTTTCTTAGTTGACAAATCGCTTTTTTGGTGATATAATACAATTAACGATTTAATGTGACATAAAATGATTTCTATTGACTTAATAACAAATATCAATTTTAACTTTTCTAAACTAAGGAGGTTTGTATGTTATATCATACCGATTTGGTTTTCTCAGACTCAGAACTGGACAACCTGTATTCAGCACTTGCAGTTAAACTTCACGGTGCATTGATGAAGCTTATTCCGGAAGATGAAGCTGAAATACTGCATAACAACTCATTGCAGCCCTTTTCTCTTTTTACAATGCACATTCCGGACGAAAATCTGGTACTTGCAAGATTAAGCGTTATGACAGATGAGTGGAAACATTTGTGTGATGTACTGGCAAGTTGCCCATCACTTAAAATCTATGGTATGAAGCATCCGTTGATACTCCAGAATGTCAGCAAGAACGCAACGCCTGATATACAGGATGAAGCCGCCTTGTTATGTTCAGATAAAGTAAGACTGCATATACTCTCCCCTGCAATTTACAGAAGCAGCGGTAAATCTTATTGTACGCCTGTATTATCGAGATTTTTTCGTTCTGTGATTGAAAAATACAACAAGTTCATAAGTCCGCTTGATGAGCAGGCCGCACTGAGCATTATCGATGGATTACACATTCAAAGCTACCAATTAAGCGGCAACCAATACAACATAAGCGGAAATATCTATAACGGTATGACTGGCTTTACAGATATTATTATGCCTAAAAAAACAGATGACGCACTTGTGTTAAAGCAATTACTTGCATTTGCCCAATACAGCGGGATAGGTGCTAAAACCGCCGTTGGAATGGGCGGTATTACTGTCGAAAATATTTAAGGAGGTTATTATGACACAACCAGTTCTGGCACTGTACGATTGCAGAAGTAAGCAGGAGTACATATACCGCACCAACCGTATGAAAGAGATCTCAGGCGGTTCGGCTCTTCTTTCTGATTTGTTCAGAGAGTTTTTCAACCACGGCAATTGTGGCAACCTGAACATAAGAACTGACTGGCGTGACAGAACGGAAGTCAGCGGAGATTTTGTAGAGGATTTTAAGTCAGGCGAATATGACGGCGAGGTTCTGTACGAGGGCGGAGGAAATCTTCTTGTTATCTACAAAAACAAGGAAATCTGCATTGAGGCTAACAAACGACTTTCACGCTTTGCTATTGATAAAACATATTCGGTAAGTGTTATTGCATCCTTTACAGATGTTACAGATAATTTTGTAAAGGACAGACAGCAACTTTATATTCAGAATGGGCTCAATAAAAACCAGGGTTTGTTCTTTATACCCAATGTTACTCTGCCTTTTTCAAAGCTTGACAGACTTACATATATGCCAGTTGTGAAAACAGAAGGCAAAAAGGATTTCACATACGAAAGTCTGTTGAAGAATGAACGTTATGAACGCGATGAAAAAAGCTACACTGAAACAAAAGAACTTGACGATATGACCGACAAGGGCAATGACAGTCTGCTTTGTATAATATACATTGACGGAAACAATATGGGAGATAAAGTCAAGGAGTGTACCCAAAACGCTGATACCTACGCAAAAGGAGTATCGGCATTGCGTAAACTATCGGTAGAGACCGATGAGGCGTTTGTAAACCGACCTGTAAAAGCAATCAAGGACTACTTATCAGCGCAGCGTAAAAACGATCCTGATCACCCTGAACGATATCTTTCCCGTGTTGTAATCAGCGGAGGCGATGAAATAACCATCGTTTGCAATGCACATCTGGCTATGAACGTTCTTGATGTGTATTTTGAAACGCTTTCGCAGTCAGAAAATAACTCCGCATGTGCAGGCTGTGCTGTTTTCCACAGCCATACCCCGTTTGCACAGGTTTATGAAATCGCAGAGCAATGCTGTGAATCGGGCAAGGAAATTGCACACGAAAACAAGGGTAAGAGTTATATAGATTTCCATTTCTGTCATAGTGGAATAACTAACGACCTTAAAACAATCCGAAATGAACAGGATATTCTTACACAGCCTTATGAGGTAGGTGGAAGTTGGGAGGAATTCAAAAAACTTGCAGAAGAACTCCGCCCAATCGGCAGAGCAAATATCAAGAATCTGAGCACCGCTATCTTCAAAGGTGAAAGCTACTATCGCGAGGAACTTGTACGTCTTGCAAATCTTGACAGCAAGAGAGCGGTGACGATATCCGAAAATGATGATACCAAACGAATGATTTCTGATATTTCAGCAGTATACGATATATGGTTCAGAGGAGGTGACGACGAGTGTACAGATTGATTATTACTTTAAAATCCGATTTGTGCACGGCAGACGGCGATGGTTACGGTACCGCAATTGACACTGACATCTGTCGTGACAAGGATGGTTTTCCGTTTATTCCAGCAAGACGAATAAAGGGCTGTCTGAAAGAAGCAGCAAAGCTTATCGGTTGCGAACAGTCGTTGATAGACAGAATATTCGGAACAAGCGGTGCTGAAAAGGGCTGTGCACTCAGAATTTCAGATGCTGTAATTATGGACAAGGGTGAGTATCCAGAACTTCTCTCACAGAACAAGATAAGAGCTAACCATATTACTGACGCTTTTACATACGTTCGTGCATCGACTGCAATAGAAAACGACACCGCCAAGGAAAACTCCCTGAGATTTATGCGAGTTGTAAAACATTACAGTCCTGTTGATGACGAGCCATTGAAGTTCACCGCTCCTCTTTCGATACCAGATGAGTTAAGCGATGAGTTCAGTAAAATCTGCCGTGCGCTACGAAACATAGGTTACAAGCGTAATCGGGGCTACGGTGCAGTGAGCTGCGCCCTTGAAAAAACTGACAAGCAGTATGGTGTTCTGCCTGCGTTTACTTTCAAAGCGGGTAAGAATTATACTATTCGTTATGCGGTGGAACTTACAGATGATGTTATGATTCCCTCGGGAAACTCTAGCGAAACTATGGATTATATCCCAGGTGGTTCGGTGCTTGGATTTTTCGCAAATGAATATCTGCGTACAAACGAAGCAGATGACACCTTTACGCAGTTGTTCCTTATGGATAAGGTTCGCTTTTCAAATTTGTTGATAAGCAATAATGAGGGTGATGTTTTTTTCCCTGCACCTATGATTATAGGTAAAACCAAGGACGAAAAAGCCCCTATCAATATTCTTACGAGAGATAGTTTACAGGAACGTACTGATGATAAGATTATTAAGCCATTAAAGGGCGGTTATACAGATTTTTCTATGCAACTTAAAAAATCGCTCACATCTACAGTTTATCACAATTCAGTGCACCCCGATAATGGGGATAAGACTCTTTACACACAGACTGCGCTTACAAAAGGACAGATATTCTGTGGCGAAATAACTGGCGACGGTAGTCTGCTGGAGAAAGTGTACTGCCTTATGCAGTGCGGTGAAATCCGTGTTGGCAGGAGTAAGACCGCACAATATTCCACTTGCCGGATAATCACAGAAAGTGTAAAACCCAGCGAAAGATATACTGATACTGTCTCTGTAAATACTGATGATGTCTTCGCAGTAATAGCAGTATCAGACTTGCTGATTCCTGACGGCAAGTGTGGTTATTCTCCCGATATTACGGCTATCGAGAGTGCTGTGCAGAATGCATTTGGTTTTTCAGAAAGATTTGATAAAGGGTTGAATTATCACTATTCTGCTGTTAAACGTAAGGTGGTGCGTGGTTTTAATTCGCAGTGGAAGTTGTCAAAAACTCCATTGAATGTAGCCGCAGCAGGAACGGCATTAGTATTCAAAGCCAAGGAACAGCACTCGCTCCCACGCTATGTTGATATAGGTGACAAAATCGGCGAGGGCTTTGGTAGAGTTATGATTATAAAATCGGACGAGCTGTATTATGTAGAAAAGGCTACATCCGAAACGTGCACCAGTGTTACAGACAAGGAGAAATTGCGACTTTGTGCAATTAAATTTGCTTGTAGTCACCCTCTGGAAATTCATAAAACTCAGGTAGGCAGAGCAACCCTGATGGCAAAACAGGCAAATAATTATGATATGTTTATAGCTGAAGTCGACAGAATAGCAGACGATACAACCAGAAAAAAACTAAACGAATTCCTGAACAAAGCTGATATAAAATCACAGGGAGATAACTGGCGGGAATATACTATACTTATCCTGACGCTTGCAAAATATATCAAGAAAGGAGAAAGCAACAATGAGTAAACGCTTGTATTATGTAATGCGATTTGAACTGATTTCTCCTCTTAGTGTAGGTTCGGGTGAGAGTCGCTATACCGATATGGATATTCAGCTTGACAGCAAATTTAATCCTGTTATTCCGGCAACTGCTGTCGCAGGTGTATTCAGGCATTACCTCACCGATGTTGCTGATGAACTTTTTGGAAATATATCCAAAGAGCAGGCTTCGAATGTGATTTTCTATGATGCAATCGAAACACAGCAGACTGCAATTTCAGCCCGTGATATGGTGAAAATGAACGAAGAGTGCAAAACAGCACAAGACGGTGCAAAATTCGATATGCAGATAAACGAAACCGGCTCGGAGTTCAAAACAGTTATTGAACTTTGTGACGAGGGTTGTAACTACTCGGACAAGATTGAAGATGCAATTTCTGCTTTGAATATGGGGTTGTTGCGTTTTGGAAGAAAGACCACAAGAGGTTGCGGTATAGTTAAAGTAACCTCATTGAAAAAGGCTTGCTTTACGCTTCCGGATGATACGGACAAGTGGCTGGATTTCGACTTATTCAATGATGGTGACAGTTGCTATAATGATACAACTGTACCAGATTGTAGTTCGAATGCAACAGTGATAACACTTGAACTCTCGCAAAAAGGTGCTATTGCAATCCGCAGCTATTTCACAAGCAAAGGGGAAGACAATAAATCTCCCGATTATAAACAACTCTCGTTAACGGACGGCAGACCTGTAATCCCCGGCACAAGCTGGAGTGGCGCATTCCGACACCGTTTCAAAGAGTTTGCAGGGGTTGAACTGTGCAATGACCTGTTCGGATTTGTAAACGAGAAAACTTCTGAAACACAGAAATCAAAGATTTATTTCTCAGAGTCTATTATTGAAGGGTATACGAAAAAACTGATTACCCGCACAACTGTTGACCGCTATACTAATGGTACAAAGGATGGAGCATTGTTCAACGAAGAGGCAGTGTTCAACGGAAAAACAGCACTGGAACTTGTTGTTACTGAAATGACGGACGAGCAAGCAACGGCACTTGCGGCGGTTATATGCGACCTTGACAGAGGATACCTCGCAGTAGGTGGTTTGACTTCGGTAGGACGTGGCTTGTTCTCGGTTGAGCGTATGTTGGTGAATGGTTACGATGTCACCGAAAGCCTGAAAGCGTGCAAGGTAAAGGAAATGCTGAAAGGAGCTGAAGTTGATGCCTGAATATATTGCAGAATACGGCACGGTGGCGGAATCTGAACTTGCTGCAATTTGTGCAAAGATTAAAGCACAGTATATGTTGCTTATGTATACACACGGAATGGTTCGTTGTGTTGAATCGGGTAATATTACTGACGCAGAGCATTTATTGGAAGCTAGGCTGTTCAACAGCACGCAAGAAATACGGATTTTACGTCCTGTGCTTGGCAAAGAGTTTACCTGGCGATTGATTGACGATGACAAGTTTAAGCTGTGCTGTGACGGAAGTAGTTTTGACAGCATCTACGAAAACTGCGTATTTACAGAAGAACATCTTCTTGATATTGACAGAAAAGCCGATAATACAGATGGTTTTACTTACACCGCAACTGGCGGAGGAATGTATATTCTCCCTGTGAAGAACGCAAAAAAGGTAAAGCTTTGTGACTATATCACTTATGACAGCAATGGAATTGCAAGCATTACAGATTTCAGAATTGTAGGATTTGAGGAGGGATAATATGAACGACACTTTTGTAAATCCATATACGTTTATCCCAGTTGAAAAGTGCAGTAAAAAAGAATATCATTCCTATTTCGATGACAAGGAACTGCTTACAGGTAAAATAAGCTGTACACTAACCGCAAGAAACCAGCTTTCTGTGTGTGACTACGGTGATAATAATACCAAGAGTTTTTACTCTGTTGACGGCATTCACCCTGTCATTCCAGGAAGTGGTTTAAGAGGAACTCTGCGTAGTGTTTACGAAACGCTCACCGATTCTTGTCTTTCTGTTGTCAATGCGGAAGATGACGACTTTTTCTCTTCTCGTATGAAAAAAAACAAAACAGGTCTTATTGCATTTGAAAACGGGAAATATGTACTTTATGAAGCTACTCGCTATAAAGATAATAATTTAATTATCAGTAAAAAAAACAAAACGGGCGATAAGGTTCTGATTGCTACTGAAAAAAGCTATGTTGCAGAAGTTATAGACGAAATCGAATATAATGATGATTATGAAGGATACTTTCTGCGTGTATGCTTAATGAATAATAAGATAAAGGGTAGGGAATTTCATAATTTTGCAAGTGTATTTGTAAAAGAGAAACTCATCGGCGAGGTTGATGATATTTATATCCAACGTTTAAAGCGTAATGTAACTATGTACAAGGATGGTTGTAAAGATAAGCATATTGCTGAAAATTATGAAGAGGCATTTGATAATATGAAAAAAGGCAAAACTATGCTTCCTGTATGGTATTGCTACGAAAACGGTCACTATTACTTTGCTCCTTCGCAGATTTCAAGAAGCGTGT
>JAZQBH010000264.1:0-5188 GCA_045545655.1 Oscillospiraceae bacterium | reverse complement strand
CCTAAGCCCGCTTGGCCTCCGACTTGGACGTATGCCGCTGTTCCATTTTGACTTGTACCGACTGGAAAGCTACGACGATTTGTATTCCATCGGATTTTTCGATTATCTCTTGAGGGGCGGAGTGATTGCCGCTGAATGGAGCGAAAATATCCCCGATTTAGCACTGGATTTAGCAGACGGCAAACGCTCTGTTTATACCGTTTGCATCGAAAAAACAGGTGATACCGACCGAAAAATTACACTGAAAAAGGAGGGTGAGCAATGATTTTAGGAATTGACAGCTCTGCGATAACAGCAAGCTGTGCCGTGTGCGAAAACGGCAGGATAGTAGCCGAGCAGTTCCTCAACACTGCTCACACTCATTCAGAAACACTGCTGCCGATGGTGCGTGATATGCTGCGTGGCGCCGGGCTTACGCTCAGCGATATGGAAAGCGTGGCAGTAACAACAGGCCCAGGCTCGTTCACGGGACTGCGCATCGGCATTTCAACTGTAAAGGGTATGTGCGCTGGTGCAGAAATTCCGTGTGTTGCGGTGTCAACACTTGAAGCGATAGCATACAATTTCGTCGGAATTGACGGTATAATCTGTGCGTGTATGGATGCTCGAAGAAAACAGGTCTACAATGCCCTTTTTAAGTCTGAAAACGGCATAATAACACGGCTTTGCGAGGATAGAGCAATCTCCCTTGAAGAGCTGTTTTCCGAGGTTTCAGCAATGGAAGGCGGAGTAATTCTCGCTGGTGACGGCGCTCAGCTTGCTTATGACGAGTTTAGCGCACTCAACGGCGGCGATATTGAGAATGTTGCAAGGCTTTCGCCGCTTCCGCTGAGGTATCAGCGTGGCAGCGGAGTGTGCTTTGCGGCTATGGAAAAACAGACAATTTCGCCTGAAACGCTTTCACCAAGCTATCTGCGCATACCGCAGGCTGAACGTGAAAGAACAGAGCGAATGGAAAAGAAATAAAGACAAATCAAAAGAAAACGGAGGACAAAACAATGATAGCAATAGGTTGTGACCACGGCGGATATGAGATGAAGTGTGCGCTTATCAAGCACCTTCAGGAGAAGAATATTGAGGTGTGCGACTGTGGCTGTAACGGCGAAACGGTTGACTACCCCGATATCGCAGTTAAGGTGTGCGAAAAGGTTACCTCAGGCGAGTGCGAGAGAGGTATTCTCGTGTGCGGCACTGGCATAGGAATGTCGATGGCGGCAAACAAGGTGAACGGAATCCGTGCGGCTGTGGTAACAGACACATTCTCCGCAAGATTTACAAGAATGCACAACGACTGCAACGTTCTGTGTATGGGTGGACGTGTTCTCGGTGTGGGACTTGCGTGCGATATCCTCGACAGCTACCTTAACGCTGAATTTGAGGGCGGCAGACACGAGCAGAGAATCGCAAAGATGATGAACATTGAAAACAAGTGAAATCAGCTTATTTTCTGACTTCTACAAATGGCTTTGCTAAGCCGATTTAACTTAGAAACGAGGAATTTTGGGGAGCGTTATGCTCCCGATTTTTCAGTGAAAGCAAATCAGAGGGGAGGACTTGAGATGTACTATTCATCGGACAAATACGAAGTACTGCACCGTTTTTTCGGCTACAAGTCCTTCCGTGAGGCGCAGGAATCGCTTATTGGCGCCATTCTCAGCGGTAGGGATACCCTCGGAGTTATGCCCACTGGCGCTGGAAAATCTATCTGCTTTCAGGTGCCTGCACTTATGCTGAAAGGCACGACAATCGTTATATCACCGCTGATTTCGCTGATGAAAGACCAGGCAGAGGCATTGCGTGAAAACGGCATTCCAGCCGCTTGCATTAACAGCACAATGCCCGACTGGGAGTGTGAAGATGTGTTCCGTGCGGCATACAACGGGCAGATTAAAATACTCTACGTAGCCCCTGAACGGCTTGGTACAGCCAGATTTACCTCGCTTGTCCGTGAACTTCAGATTCCGCTTGTTGCAGTGGACGAGGCTCATTGCGTGTCGCAGTGGGGTCAGGACTTCAGACCATCCTATCTGCGGATAGCAGAATTCGTGAATATACTGCCGATTCGGCCTGTTGTAGCGGCTTTTACCGCAACAGCAACCGACCGTGTAAGACGTGACATTGTGGACATTCTGGCTCTGCAAAGCCAATTTGAGGTCACTACTGGATTTGACAGACCCAATCTTTATTTCGATGTGCGCAAGCCCGAAGACAAGAATGAAGAGCTGCTGAAAATCCTCTCAAAGCCCGTAGATGGCTCTGTTATCATATATTGCGCTACCCGAAAAAACGTTGCTTCCGTGTGCGGATTACTCCGTCTGAACGGATTTAACGCAAGCGAATACCACGCTGGACTTTCCGCGGAGGTAAGGGCAAAGGCACAGGAAGACTTCATCTTCGACCGAATAGATATAATTGTCGCCACAAACGCATTCGGAATGGGAATTGACAAGTCCAACGTGCGGCTTGTTATCCACTACAACTGCCCTATGGATATCGAAAGCTATTATCAGGAGGCTGGCAGAGCGGGTCGTGACGGCGGCGCGGCAACCTGCATTATGCTCTACAGCGACGGTGACAAGCGGCTTGCGGAGTTTATGATTGAGAAATCCCACGGCGACAGTGAGCTTTCCGAAAACGAGATAGAGCAGCTGAAATCCCTTGACTACAAGCGGCTGTCGAAAATCACTGATTACGGCAATCTGAAAACGTGTCTGCGGTCGTATATCCTCGGGTATTTCGGCGAAAAGGACGTCCGTGCGTGCGGCTGGTGCTCCAACTGTGCGAGGGGCTACTCGGTTGAAGATGTCACGATAGAGTCGCAGAAGGTGTTATCGTGCATTTTCAGACTGAAGCAAAATGGCTCTGCTCTGCCGTTTGAAGAGGTCTGCGATATACTTCTAGGAGAATGTCCTGTGCAGTACCGCTCGCTGTCAACCTACGGAATTATGAGAGGCGAAAGCCGTAACCGCATTGAGCAGATAGGTGCTCACCTGATTGAAACTGGCTTGTTTGAAGAATGCGGAGAACGTAAAATTTGCGTATTAACGCCAAAATCAGATGAATATATGAAACTCAGAACCCCTATTCAGATGAAATTCAGGAAGAAAATCAAGACGTCTGAAAAGCCTGATGTACAGCCAAATTCAGAGCTTTTCGAGCTGTTAAGGGAATACCGCAAAAAGCAGGCGACAGTGCTTGGCGTGCCGCCTTACGTGGTGTTCAACGACCAGACTCTGAAGGAAATGTCGGTTGCCTGTCCTCAGAATATGAACGATTTTATGCGGATTTCGGGCGTCGGAACGATAAAAGCTGAGCGTTATGGCAGAAAATTTATGAAAGTTATAAAGGAATACTTAGACAAAAAGAAGTAAATATTTACATTAAATGTAAATAAAGGATATATTTTCTGGTGCGTGTATCTGTGTTGTTACACGCACTGTCCCTTATCTGATAAGTTATTTTATTAACAATTCTGAAAAGCTAAGTCGACCAAAAAATAAACCGCATAACATTCGGGCTGAAAAATTTTTATATGAACATTTTGGTTAAAACAACGAAAAACACCCAGTCCCCAAAAACCCATTGACGGAAAAATAAATATGTGCTATAATAGACGATAAGCACAATTGATTGTGGTGTACAGTACAGAATATAGCATATTTAGTTGTATTCGGTGTTGCCACACAGCCTGAACGGCTTTAGTATTGTGATTTGATTTTAGTTTATTTTATTTGTTAAAGGGAAGTCTTGTAAAATGATAACTGTTATAAAAAAGGATAACACCAAAGAGGAGTTTAACGTCAGCAAGGTTGTAAGTGCTGTCAATAAGTCGGCGACACGTGCAATGTACGAGTTCACCTCAGAGGAGCTTAATTTTATCTGTAAATATGTTACCGATAAGGCTGTTGAAACAGGCAAGGACGAAATCTGCATTGCAGAAATGCACAACATCGTTGAAAGTGCGCTTGAAATCGCAAATCCTGCCGTTGCAAAAAGCTATAAGGACTACCGCAACTACAAGCAGGACTTCGTTCACATGCTTGATGATGTGTATGTAAAGAGCCAGTCCATAATGTATATAGGCGACAAGGAAAATTCCAACTCAGACTCTGCGCTGGTGTCGACAAAGCGTTCGCTTATTCTCAACGAGCTTAATAAAGAGCTTTATCAGAAGTTCTTTATGACCGCCGAGGAGCTTCAGGCGTGCCGTGACGGTTACATCTACGTACACGATATGAGTGCCCGCCGTGACACTATGAACTGCTGTCTGTTTGATATGAAGAGCGTTATGGAGGGCGGCTTTGAAATGGGCAACCTCTGGTATAACGAGCCGAAAACCCTTGCGGTTGCGTTTGACGTTATCGGTGACGTAACGCTTGCGGCGGCTTCTCAGCAGTATGGCGGCTTTACAGTGGCAAGCGTGGACGAGCTGCTTGAGCCGTATGCTGAAAAGACCTACAAAAAGCAGTATGACCGCTACATCTCAATGGGCGTTTCCGAGGAGATTGCTGACCGTGAGGCTATGAACGACGTCAAGGTTGACTTCGAGCAGGGCTTTCAGGGCTGGGAATACAAGTTCAATTCTGTTTCTTCCAGCAGAGGCGACTACCCCTTCATCACAATGACAGCTGGCGTCGGCAGAGGCAGATTTGCCAAAATGGCGGCGATAACAATGCTTGAGGTACGCAGAAAGGGTCAGGGTAAAAAATCCTGCAAGAAGCCTGTGCTTTTCCCGAAAATTGTGTTCCTCTATGACGAAAACCTCCACGGCGAGGGCTGTGAGCTTGAGGACGTTTTCGAGGCGGGAATCGCCTGCTCTCAGAAAGCAATGTACCCCGACTGGCTTTCGCTTACGGGTGAGGGCTATGTTGCCGATATGTACAAGAAATACGGCAGAATAATAAGCCCTATGGGTTGCAGAGCGTTCCTTTCGCCTTGGTTTGAGCGTGGCGGAATGACCCCAGCCGACGACGAGGACAAGCCTGTGTTTATCGGACGTTTCAACATCGGTGCGGTGTCACTGCACCTTCCGATGATTTATGCAAAGGCTGAGTCTGAGGGTAAGGACTTCTTTGAGGTGCTGGATTACTACCTCAACCTTATCCGTAAAATACATATCAAAACCTATGATTATCTCGGTGAGATGCGTGCGTCAACAAATCCGCTGGCTTACTGCGAGGGCGGTTTC
>JAZQBH010000263.1:0-3473 GCA_045545655.1 Oscillospiraceae bacterium | reverse complement strand
TAGATTTGTGGTGGGTACCCCTTGAGGAACTAAAAAAAGGAACTATCGTCTACCCTACTGAATTAGTTCCGCATATCCTGAACCCAACAAATCAGATTGGGCACTTTGTTTCAAGGCAAATTTAAAGTTAAACACAACTTGAAGGACACCAACAGCACTTATTGATTATAATGAAAAATCAAACCGCTTCCGAATATCGGAAGCGTTTTATTTTGCTATTATTGACAATTATCATTATCTGTGATATAATACTTTCAATATAAACAACAGCTTTCGGAGGTGTAATAATGTTATATGTTGCAAGGCACGGACAAACAGTATGGAATGCACAGAACAAGGTCTGCGGAATTACTGATGTTGATTTAACTGAACAAGGAATAGAACAAGCAAAGGCTCTGGCACTGACAGTAAAGGATAAAAATATAGATTTGATACTGTCATCTCCACTAAAAAGGGCTGTCGATACAAGTAAAATTGTTGCACAAATATGCAGCATAGCAATTCAGACAGACGAACGTCTGACAGAACAAAATTACGGCATATACGAGGGCGTGGACAGAAAACACGAGGATTTTTTAAATAATAAAAGAAATTTCGCTTATAGATATCCCAACGGCGAGTCTATGATGCAGGTTGCATATCGTGTGTATGGGTTAATAGATGAAATAAAAACAAGGTACACAAATCAGAATATCCTTATAATAAGTCACGGCGGTGTCTGCCGCATAATTAACACGTATTTCAGAGATATGACAAATGAAGAATTCTTCAATTACACACTGAAAAATGCTGAATTGGAACAGTATGAACTATAAGAAAACTCACAACCGAAAGGACAAAATATGCCAATATACTGCCCTGATGATTACGAGGAAGTAATCGCACGTATACGCAAGAAAACGGCTGAAAAGAATATTAAGCTGGGTGAACGTCTGTCAGAGAAGGAAATTTCCGACTTTGAGAAAAGCTGTAATATCCGCCTTCCCAGCGCTTACCGTATGTTTCTGAAATGCGTTGGGGACGGCTGTGAAAGTATGATTGATGGGTTTCCACTTAATAAACTCAGCCAGCTTAAAACGCAGGACTTGTCACGACCCTTTATCCCTGAAAAAGCGTGGATATGGGAGGATGACCCCAGACCTTCTGAAATAATCACCAATGAAATTGAAAACGGCGTGTATCAAGGCGAAATTGAACTTATTGATATCGGCTGCTCAATGAGCTACAATCTGATTGTATCAGGAAAATGCCGTGGCGAGGTGTGGTGTTTCTCCGACGTGGGAATTCAGCCTTGCTGTGAGCGTCAGGATTTTTTAGGCTGGTTTGAACTGTGGCTTGATAATCAGGACGAAACAGACTATTTCAAGGACTATATTTACGAATAAAATCAAAACCCGTGAAAACGTATGTACATAACGCTTTCACGGGTTTCAGTTTTAAGTTAATTTAAGCGGCGATGATAACATTCTTGCCGCTTCTTTTGCCGACATAAAGCCGCTTATCGGCAACAGATATAAGATTATCAATTTCTTGCTGTATGGGGGCTTCATTATCAGCAACAGCGTCGGAATTATTGCGGAGTTCCTCTACTTCAGTACCTCCAACAAAGCCGAATGTCATACTAACCTTTACACGCTTGCCGTTTTCAGCAATATCAAGTGCTGATATCATATCCTTGATACTATGTACAGTTTTAAGGCACTCTTCCCTGCCGCCACGCATTACAACCAGCATTTCCTCGCCGCCCCAGCGACAGGCGAAATCCCTTGTGCTGTCTGTATTGTGCAGTATTATTTCTGAGATTGATTTCAGTACCTTATCACCGCATTCATGGCCATAAGTATCGTTAATCTTCTTGAAATCATCAACATCACCCATAAAGACGCAATATTCGTCACCGCTTTTTTCAAGCTGCTCAAAGAAGTTCCACAGGCTGTAGCGGTTTGAAAGTCCTGTAAGTGCGTCGTGGGTTGCGGTGTAGTCAAGCTTTTTATTGGAGTCCTGAAGAAGATTGAGTGTTTTCATAAGTTCCACATAAAAAACAAGCGTGAAAACAAGAAGCATAACCGTTGCAAATGCAATATTTATAGAACGGAACAACAGGATATTTTCACGGGTAAGCACTCTCATTCCGGTAAGCGTGTATATTGTGCCGATATGGTCCACAAAAAACAACACAACAAATCCTGTTACAAAAGTAATTACTGCCATAACCACCGAAGTAACCAGAAACTTTGACTTATCACAGAAAGCAAACAACAGATAACCATAAATCGGCATACCCATCAATGGATAGAGAAAGAAACACACCTCTACGCCCTGCATCAATGTAGACAAAACCGCATAAACCAAGACTTCAACAAAAAAAGCAATTACCCATTTGTAAGCGTGTTTTTCTGCATTCTTTCTTGTAAAGATAATGCCAGCAGTGTAAATCACAAGACTTACTACATTTATCTGAGCCATAATATACAATTCCATTACAAGAAAGCAAATAAGAAAAACAAGGTGCATAAGTCCTGCACCTATAAATGCCCAATTGAACTGTACAGCAGGTTTTACTTTTACTTCCGAAAAAGGATTATTCATAATAATCCCCCAAAATGGAATAAACCTATACCTTCTGACTAATAATACTGTTAAAGCGAGAATTTCAGGAAAAAAAAGAAACATTTTTTGTTATTATACCATAATTTCATTGAATTGTCAATAGAAAATGGCCTTGTTATCACACATAACTATATTGAGTTTATGCAATTTCCAAAATTAAACACCACACCGAAGTTGTATATAATTCATAAAAAAGCAAGAAATACCTATTGACATTTTATTATATTCGTGATATAATGATTAAAAATTAAATCTAAACCTAAGGAGGATTTTTTATGAAATATGTATGTCCTGTATGCGGATACGTTTATATAGGTGAGTCTGCACCTGAAAAGTGCCCTCAGTGTGGCGTGCCCGGTTCAAAGTTCAACATTGTTGAGGAAACCGGTAAGCTTGTATTCGCTGATGAACACAAGATAGGAATTGCGTCTGCGGTAGAAGATTCTGAAATCATTGAGGGTCTTCGTGCTAACTTTATGGGCGAGTGCACAGAGGTTGGTATGTACCTTGCAATGGCAAGAGCAGCTCACCGTGAGGGCTATCCTGAGGTAGGTCTTTACTACGAGAAGGCTGCTTATGAAGAAGCTGAACACGCTGCAAAGTTTGCAGAGCTTCTCGGCGAAGTAGTTTCCGCTTCCACTAAGGAGAACCTTGAAAAACGTGTAGCTGCTGAGCACGGTGCAACAGAGGGTAAACTTCAGCTTGCAAAGCGTGCAAAGGAACTCAACCTTGACGCTATCCACGACACCGTTCACGAAATGGCAAAGGACGAAGCAAGACACGGCAAGGCATTTGAAGGTCTGCTCAACAGATATTTCAAGTAATCAAAGTCGGATCGTAGCCATGTCGTTCTGTGAGCCAAG
>JAZQBH010000262.1:0-2652 GCA_045545655.1 Oscillospiraceae bacterium | reverse complement strand
GGTAAGCAGGTCAAGCCACACTCTGCCCTCTCTGCCAAAGCCGAGTATAACCGCACGTTTGCCCTCAAACAGGGGCTTCAACAAATCAATTTTCATAAGCAGCCTTCTCAATAATCGGAATTAGTTCTGTCGGAACAAAGTTGTCGTTGTCAAAGAACCTTTCGGGCGATATAATCTTACAGCCGCCAAGCTCCTTTTCAAATCGTGAAAGCATTACGGGCAGTGCGTTTGCTCTGCGTTCGGCGGCAAGCTTCAGTGACAGGCGCACCTCGTTCTTTGTGCCGACGCATTCAAAGGGTTTGTCAACGTCGTCGAGCATAAGCCCGTCAAGCAATGGGATTAAATCCTCACGCAGAAGGAGATTTTCCCCGAACATTTCAATCAGCGTGCTGTCGTCAAGAAATGCCGCAAGCAGAATGTACACATACAGGCACTTCGCACAGTTACAGCACCACACGTTTGTTTTAGAGCCGAGATTACAACTGCGGAACACGCTGAAATACTGCGGATATTTCACGAACTGCCTTGCAATCTGCCACTCAGAAAGCGGTCTTAGCAGACTGAAATATTCCGCACAGCCCTTGAAATAAGCCGCACAGTACTCACGGAAATCACGCTCAAACTCGGTGGATTTGCTGTATTGGTGGTTTATCTCTGTTCCCGAAACGTAGCTTTCGTTCGCACTGCTCTCGTTGGACAGCACAATATACCGCTTATTCTGGAAAATTGCAAACAACAGCGACGAAAACGCAACTATCGCCGAAAACGGTGTGTGTCCGTTGAGGTAGCCCAGCTTGTTCAGTTCAAGAAGGGTTTTGTCAATGGTGCGTTTCGGTGCGATTATGCGGCTTTTGTCCGTTCCTGATGCCTCGGCACAGTTCACGGCTGAGGGCAGTGCGTTTATGATGTACGGAGTGATTTCAATTCCTGCGGATTTCAGCAGTTCAAGCGACACCACGCTGTCCTTGCCGCCGCCTACGGGTACAAGCGAGCCGCTGAGCGGATACTCGTTCGTGAATGTTATCGGCTCTCCCGAGCAGGTTATCGTCATAAAGTCATCGAGCGTGGTTTCTATACCGTTGCGGTAGAAAAACTCACCCAGTCCGTTGAAGTACAGCTTTTTCCACCAGTTGATCTGCTCTTGTGAAAGCGAGCCACAGCGCACCTCTACATTCGGCGGACAAGCGCACTTCCAGTAGGACACAAGCTCTGCCATACCAAGCGAGAAAGCCGCAAGCTGTGCCGCCTCACGGCAGTATGCGCCGTCGGTGAGACTTTTGTCAAACTTCCAGTCGGGATAAAAGTGGTATTCGTCAAGCTGAAAGTGGAATTTTACATAGTCCTCGCCCAGCTCGTAGCTGTGATAAATGAACAGCGGGTGCTTTGAGCGTAATTCGTCAAATTTATTAAGCATAGTTCTGCCTTTCTGCCTGTTAAGCTTATCCGATGATAACAGGCGGCGTGGTGAAATCAGTGCCGCACGGAAGCGGCTTTTCAAAGCAAAGCGCATACAAGTCGGTTGCACGTGCGGTGAAGTTGGCCTGTCTTGCGGCGTCACGGGATTTCTTGGAGAGCGCCTTCAGCGAGGTGTCGATGGGCAAATCGCAGTTTGCGGCGGCGAGGATTTCACGTCCTTTAGCATTCATTCCGAGAATACGTATAAACGCTGGTTTTTCAAGGGCGAAATCCCTGTCTATACCGAGAAATCCGCACAGCACGGCACGTCTTATCCTTGCGAGAGTGTAACGCTTGGTTTTCGTGAGGAAGTACAGCTCGTTCAGCGAACTTGCCGAACGTACTGCCTTGTGCAGTCTTGCACCAAGCCCGTTTGCGCAGTCGTAGATACTGTCGAAATCATCTGACGACATAAGGCGCAGTGACGAAAGAATGGCACGTTCTATGCGTGTGATATCCGCACAGGCGGCTGAAACGGCTGGTGCGGCAGAACCGCAGTCCTCGCCCGAAAGGATTTTTCTTCTCAGCTCCGAGCCGCTTGCGTATTCGGGGTTTTCGCTGCTGTCGCTGTCGTGCGCCGCACCGAAACGCTTTACTGTAAATGGCTCGATTTTACTGCCCGTGTTGTCAAGGGCGTTGAGGTATTCGATAGCAAGCGTGTTGTTGGGACAAGTGATTGTTTCGGCAACATCGTCGGTGTAGAACTTGCGGAGCGTTTCCGAAAGAGCGGCGGGGTAGCTTTTTCCGCGTATGAGTAAATCAGAGAACTCCTGTGTGTGGATTGCGTAGTCGATAGCCCCCGACGCCTCACGCAACGGAGCAATCTCGCCGCATTCACTGCCGAACGAGAGCATATCCACGCAACCGAGAGCATTGATTATGTCAACCGCACCCTTTGCAAAGCCCTCTGCGGCGGTGAGCGAAACACGCTCGGGGAGCTCTATCACAAGGTCAACTCCGTTTTCGAGGGCGGTTCTCGCACGGACAAACTTGTCGTAGATAGCAACGTCGCCACGCTGAACGTAGTTTCCGCTCATAACGGCTACAATATGGGTAGCCCCAGCGGAACGAGTGCAGTCTGTAAGGTATCTGTGCCCGTTGTGATAAGGGTTGAATTCACTTATAATAGCCGCTGTTTTCATAATAACCTCCTGATATGTATTTATAACAAATTGATTAAGATACACATTACAAAAT
>JAZQBH010000261.1:0-4981 GCA_045545655.1 Oscillospiraceae bacterium | reverse complement strand
CTTTGCAGCGGGGCTTGCGGCTGGATATGCGGCAATGCTCATCGTAAGTATTGTGGCGGCGTGTTTGCTGTCCTTTTTTGACGGTGCGGCAAAAACCGCCGGGGCGGCGGCAGTTCTTTCCCTGTCGGCAGGAAGCTATTTCTGCGGAAGAACCACAGGCAAAATCCGTCGGAGAAACGGTCTTAAAACTGGCTTGCTGTGCGGCCTGCTGTTTTCGGTACTTCCGATAGTGTTCTCGCTGATTTTTTCGGAGTTCGAGGGTGTTATGCTGCCCGTTAAGCTGATTATGTGTATACTTTTCGGAATGGTCGGCGGAGTGGCTGGAGTAAATGCCGATGAAACATAAAATCAAGGTATTTTTTATTTCAGCGACGGCTTTGGCGGCGGCGGTGGGACTGCTTATCTGTCCGAAAGTGGTTTCGCAGGCTGTCAAAAATTCCGTGTCGGATTGTCTGGAGGTTGTCATTCCGTCGCTTTTTTCGTTCACTGTTTTAGCCTTGTGGCTGCAGAACAGCGGAGTGTACCGCTATGCACTGAAATTCCTGACCTGTCCGCTGTCCAGACTGCTGAAACTGGACGAGGAGCTTTGTGCCGTGCTTGTGCTGTCCAATATCGGAGGTTATCCCACGGGAGTAAAGCTGCTGTCATCGCTTGTCGAGCAAGGCAGATTATCAAAGAAAGACGCTGGCAGAATGCTTTGCTGCTGTTTCGGAAGCGGCCCGTCCTTCATAATAGGTCTGGTGGGATTGAGGCTGTTCAGAAGTATGCCTGCGGGTGGGATATTGTTCGGAGCTTGCTTTGTAAGCTCACTCATTGTTGCGTCGGTAATAAGGCTGGGCGGAGAAATCCGCTTGAAAAGGTCGGCTGATGAACACAGCCTCAACACAGGCACTGAAACGCTGATTAGCTCCGTTATGAGCGCCGCAAGGGTTATGCTTACGGTGTGCGTTATGATAGTGGCGTTTTCGGTCGTGACCGCTTTGCTGAAACATACGGGATTAACCGACCTTGCAGAAAACGTAATCCACTGCAAGGGAGTTGTTTCTGCGTTGCTTGAGGTAACACGCATTTCTGAAATTTCCACAGTAGGAGCGGCTTTGCCTGTGTGTGCCGCACTTCTGTGCTTTGGCGGAGTGTGCGTTCATCTTCAGGTGTCTGCGTTAAGCAACGGAATACCCGTCAGGTGGCTGCTGCTTTCAAGACTGCCCGCAATGGCTGTTTCAGCTTTGCTTACAATGCCGTTTGCACAGCGTTTTCCGATGGCGGCACAGCCTGTTGCGGCTATACCTGATAATACTCAGATTTTTTCAGGCAGCAGTGTTTTGTCGGTATGCGTGATTTTTATGTGTATTATATTGTTGTCAGAATTGCGCATCGGCAGGAATATTAAAGGCTGAAAAACAGACAATATATTCAAAGCCTGAAAGGAGGTTTGTGAATATGTTGAATATAAAGAAACAGGCAATTCTGGCGGCTTCGGCGGTGCTTGTCAGCCAGACGATTACGCTTGCAAATGCCTCAGCCGATTCGGTGTGCTTTGTGCTTGGCGAATATAACGGAAGGATAGCCTTGCTTGAAGAGGGCAACACAGAGCCGCTTGCTGTATACAACACGCCGTTAAGCTCGCTTTGCACCGCTGACGCTGAACTGCTTAAATCGGGAATACGTTTTGATAACCGTCTTGAACTATCACGGCTGATAGAGGCTCTTGACCTTGAATAACAGTAACAAGGCGGAGCTATCCTCCGCCTTGAATATGTAATTTTACCAAACGAAAAGTCGATTTTTTTCAGAAATTGTTCAATGTTCCAAAAAAGGAAAGATAATGGACTTGAAAAGCTCAGAGTGTTGCAAAAGGGACAAAACGTGGCTTTGTGTCCATTGAAAAGAATTTCACAATATTATATAATTGAAGTAATCTTTTTAAGGACGGTGAATAGTGGCTGTGAATTCAAAAAATCCGATAAAACAGACCCTCTGGGGTAAGTTTTTTCAGATGCTTATTACGTGGACAGTGTATTTTCTGTTCCGTCCGAAAATAATTTACGCTGACAAGTCGCTGAAAAAGCGGTTGAAAAATATGCCGTGTGTGTTTGTTGCAAACCACACTCACCACTTTGACGGTGCATTCTGCGGTGCTGTGCTGTGGCGGTACAAGCCGTGGGTTCTCGTAAAGAAGTCGTGGTATGAAAAGAAGGGCACTGGCAGTGCAATCAGATGGTGCAGAACAATCCCCATCGACCTTGACGGAATGGACGCACAGTGGTATGAGCTTGCGTCGGGAATTGTTGAAAACGGCGGCTCGCTTATGATTTTCCCTGAGGGCGGACTTGCCCGTGAGGGAGAGATACAGGATTTCAAGGCTGGCGCCGCACTGATTTCGGCAAAGAAGGGCATTCCGATAGTGCCGTGTGCGATTTACGGAAAGTATTCAGCGGTATTCGGAATGAGGCAGAAAATCCTTATCGGAGAGCCGATTTTAAGCGTTTGCCCATCTGATATGCGTTACAGCAAATACGCCGCTGTATTGTCAGCGAAGTCAAAAGAGGCAGTCACCGCTCTTTACGGAGAGCTTGTCAATAAATACGGCGACTGCGGAACATACAAAGTTAATTACGGCGAAAAAGCCGACTAATACATTTTAAAAGGAGTACATAACTATGAATAACACTGAGATTTGCGAGAAGATTAAGGCAATGCTGGTTGAAAACCTGAGAATCCCTGCTGACGAGCTTGAGAACGATTCTGAACTTTTCGGAGATGACATCGGACTTGACTCCATTGATTCTATCGAGATTATCGCTGGTATCGACAACCTCTTCGGCGTTCAGATGACTGGCGCTGCAAAGGAGCATTTCCAGTCAATCAACACACTTGCAAAGTTCGTTGAGGAGCATATCTAATCGCTTGAATGTGAGGGCTTATGGGCAACAAAAGAATTGTAATTACAGGTCTTGGCCTGTGCTGTGCGCTGGGTGAAAACGTCAGCGAATGCTGGAATAACGCCATTAACGGTGTAACTGGCATTGATGAGGTTAAGTCCATCAGTACAGAGGGTTGTTACGCTAAGGTCGGCGCAGAGGTAAAGCTGCCGTCTGAGGCGCTTTCCCACGAGAATTATGACCGTTCCTCGCTGCTGTGCATCAAGGCGACAGCCGAGGCGCTTGCAGACGCAGGGTATAACGTTACCGCTGAAAATTCCGACAGAATAGGCGTTATCGTTGGTAACTGCGTGGGCGGAGCGGCTTCCGTTGACAAGTTCTACACCGACGAGAAAAACGGCGGTGCGGACAAGTCTGACGTGCTGAAGATTTCGGCTTCCGCTATTGCTAACAACGTGGCGCACCACTTCGGCCTTAACGGCACAACTGCAAATATTGTAAACGCTTGTGCGGCTGGCACAATTTCGCTTTCCTATGCGGCGGATTTAATCCGTGCTGGTAAGGCAGACGCATTTGTGGCTGGCGGCTCAGACGCTTTTTCCTCGCTTGCATTTGCGGGATTTCACGCATTGCACGCACTGGACGAAAACTCCTGTTCGCCGTTCAACCGCAGCAGCGGAATTACACTCGGCGAGGGCGCTGGCGTTGTAATCATCGAAAGCTATGAACACGCTGTTGCTCGTGGCGCAAAGATTTACTGCGAGGTGCTTGGCTCGGGAGTAAGTTCGGACGCGCACCACATCACCGCTCCCCGCCCTGACGGAGAGGGTCAGATGCTTGCTATCAGACGTGCTGTGGAAAATTCTGGTCTTAAGGGAACTGACCTCGACTACATAAACGCACACGGCACAGGCACAGCAAAGAACGATGAAGCGGAGTTCCTTTCACTGCACACACTTTTCGATGATAACACTCATCTTTCGGTAAGCTCAACCAAGTCTATGACAGGTCACTGTCTGGGTGCGGCTGGCTCGATTGAGGCTGTGTTCACCGTAAAGGCTGTCTGCGAGAACGTTGTGCCGCCTACAATCGGTTACACCGATGAAAACCTTGAAACGCTCAAGGAAAAGGCTGGCTCAATCGACTTTGTTCCCAATACAAAGCGTGAAAAAGAAATCAACTTTGCGGCTTCAAACTCGTTTGCATTCGGCGGAAACAATGCTTCTATAGTTTTCGCTAAGCAGCCCCACGAGATACCCGACAGAACCAACAACGAGCGTATTTTCGTAACAGGTATCGGTGAGTATCTGTCTGACGATAAGCCTCAGATTGATATTCAGTCTGACGACTACAAAAATCTCGGAATTAAGATGGCTTTCTGGCGCAAGCTGGACAGATTTTCACAGCTTATGCTGATAAGCGGTATGAGAGCGCTTTCTGACGCTGACATTACCATCACCCCCGAAAACGAGCGTGATATCGGTATTATTATAGGTACGGCTGACGGACCTCTTACTGAGATAGTAGAGTTCCAGAAAACAGTGCTTGAACAGGGCACTGCAAGCGGCTCGGCTTTCTCGTTCCCGAACACTGTTTACAATGCGGCAGGAGGATACTTCTCCATTTTCGCTGGAATAAAGGGCTACAATGTAACCGACGCAAACAGCATTCAGGCTGGTATTCAGAGCGTATGCTATGCGGCTGATGTTCTTCGTGGCGGCGATGAAAGCATTATGGTTGCCGCTGGCGTAGATGAAAACACTGAAATTGAAGAGTTCTTCTACGGTAGGTCTGGTGTGCTTGACGATAAGTTCAAACTCGGCGAGGGTGCGGTTTCTCTTGTACTTGAAACGGAAAGCTCAGCGAAGTCACGCAATGCAAAGCAGTATGCTGAACTGGTTGGCTGGGCAAGCGCACATAAGGCTGTTGAATATGGCACAATTACAGGCTCTGAAGACGCTTTGAAAAAGGCTATCGCAGACGCTTGCGAGTGTGCTGGAATTTCCCCGAAGGATATCAGCACGGTCTGCGGCTTCAAGGACGGTAATGCTGATGTTGACACTCTTCAGGACACCGTGTTTGACGAGGTGTTCGGCACA
>JAZQBH010000260.1:0-22025 GCA_045545655.1 Oscillospiraceae bacterium | reverse complement strand
CAAGAAGCTACGACTACTCCGAGGCAGAGCTTGCTATGCTCCACGACACGCCTCTGCTGTCCAACAAGCCCGTAATCTATGCCGCTAACCTCTGCGAGGACGACTTCCGCAACGGAATCGACAAAAACGAGCAGTACAAGGCAGTATGCGAAATTGCAAAGGAAGACAAAGCCGAAGTTCTGCCAATATGCGCACAGATTGAGGCTGAAATGTCTGATATGTCCGACGAGGACAAGGAAATGTTCCTTGCCGATATGAACCTTGAAAGCAGCGGTCTTGCAAGAATTATCAAGACAGGCTACCGTCTGCTGGGACTTATCTCCTACCTCACCGCCGGCGAGCAGGAGGTCCGTGCTTGGACTATCACCGACGGCACAAAAGCACCTCAGGCGGCCGGAAAAATCCACACCGACTTTGAAAAGGGCTTTATCCGTGCTGAAATCGTATCCTACGACGACCTTATGAGCTGCGGCTCTATGAGTGCGGCCAAGGGACAGGGCCTTGTCCGCCTTGAGGGCAAGGAATATGTTATGAAGGACGGAGATGTAACTCTGTTCAGATTTAATGTTTAAACGGGGAGTTGTTTAGTTGAACAAGCTGGTCCGCTGTAAGAACAAGAATAACCACAAAATTCTTGTGCTGCTTATTCTTCAGGTGTTTATGGGCGTTTCGCCCGTGCTTATGCTGATTTCTTTTGTCGGCTTTAAGATGTACGAGAAAAAACCGCTTGCCATTGTGTTTATTATACTTATATTCCTGTGCAATACGGCGTTTATGATTCTTGCACGGCAGTATAATATCCTGAACAGTGGAAGACGCGGCGAAAAGCTGCTTTACAAGGCTGTAAAAAAGCTGAGCGGCGGAAATATCATATTCTGTAATCTGCCTGTGCGTTACAAGCGTGGCAGGTCTGAAATCGACGCCCTTATAATCAGCCCGAAGGGTATAATTACTGTAGAGGTGAAAAACCATTCGGGAACTATACAAGGCTCGTGGAAGGACGAAAAGTGGCTTCAGCGCAAGCACTACAAGGAAAAAACCACCGAGATTGATATGGATAACCCCCTGAAGCAGATGCGCCGTCAACGTGATATAGTAAAAAGCATACTGAATGCCGAGGGCGAGGACGTGTGGATTGATTCTGTGCTGTTCTTCTCAAACTACGGTGCAAAGCTGAGGCTTAATCTGCGTGAAAATGATATGGTGTGTCTTGGCAGCAAAGAACTGATGAAACTGCTTGAAGACTACGAGGGAAAAACAACCCTCTCCCGTGAAAGAATGGAAAAAATCGCAAAAATACTTGCCCAGGCAAGCCTTAATGTCTGAAAAACATTCAGCCGTTCCTTATTATATAAGGAGCGGCTTTTTTTGTGCGGATTTTCAGCAGTTTTTCAATCTGTTCTGATTTGCGGCTGACGGGTCTGCGGTAATCTGAATTCAGCGTGTTTTTAATTCTCTGCAAGGGATTTTTTTTATTAAAGGGGGATAAAAAAGGGTAGGTTTTCAACGGTTTTTATTCAACAATCAACAGGCGGCGGTTGAATAAAAGTTTTCAACATCTGAGTCTGAAAACTCCGGAAAAACTTTTAACTTATCAACACTGAGAAAAAATGACTGTTTTACGTGGACTTTTCAACGTTATCAACCGAGTTTTCAACACTTTCTTGGGTTTTCAACCATTTTTTAGTTCAAAACCCGCATTTCGGACCGTTTTTTGCCCCCTGTTGAATGAGTTTTCAACAATTTATAAAAAAACACACAGATTTTTTGAGTTTTTCTGAAAATATTTCATTCAGTTATATACTATTCGTATATAAAACGGACGTGCAGAATTGCTTTTTCAACAGATAAAAGTAAAATATTGTAATATTGTGGAATATACTGGAATTTAAAACACCGTTTAATGCGGATTTTTCACATTTTCCACCGTGTTTTCAACAATTGTGAAAAGTTTTCAATCTGTTATATTTATTTTCTGACTTCTGAGATGAAGATATATTAAAACTATGTTGACAAACATTTGAAAGTCTGTTGAGATTTGTGAAAATTTAACAGTTAAAAAGATTATATATGTTATTATTTCTGCTTGAAAAAATTGAAAGAATATGTTATAATTTAAGTAGTAATGTTTTTAATAATAAGTCTGTCTGATTACATCAGTTTGTTGATTTTATGTCATTCTGCGACACGGTTTTATCAGGCAGAATAAGGATTTTTAAAGTAGTTAGTGATGGTGATTAAATGAATTCGATGACTTCTCTCTCCGATATCTATAAAGTTGTCGTGGATAACTGCGTTTCTCAGTACAAGTTGTCAGAAATGGCAAGGGATATGTGGCTGGGTTCGCTTGTTCCGATAAAGCTGGAAGGCAATATAATGACCTTTTCAACAGATATCGGTTTCAAAAGAGATACGCTTGTAACACTCTATCAGCCGTTTATTGAAGAACAGCTGCAGGTTGTACTGGGTGTGCCGATCAAGGTTAACATTATCGTTGCTGAAAACAACGACGGCTACGGCGAGGCGGCAAATTCCGCAGGCGCTGCAGCAGAGCCTTCTTCCGCTGAGCCTGCTGTAAACGAAAGCTCCATTCAGGACAAGAAGATGACTTATACCTTTGATAACTTCATCATCGGTCCGTCGAATAATCTTGCGTATGCTGCGGCAAAGGCTGTTTCCAAAAAACAGCATGAAAAGTACAATCCGCTGTTTATCTACGGCGATTCGGGTCTTGGTAAAACTCACCTGCTGTCTGCGATAGAATCCGAAATGCAGAAGAATTACCCCGGAATAAACATTATCTATATTCCTGCGGAAACCTTCACAAACGAGTTTCTTCACTCTATCCAGACCAACACCGTCGAGGTTTTTGACGACAAGTACAGAAGCGCCGACGCACTGCTTATAGACGATATCCAGTTCATAGCAGGTAAGGACCAGACAGAGGAGAAATTCTTCCACATATTCAACGAACTGTATAACCAGAATAAGGTTATCGTGCTTACATCAGACCGTCCTGCGAAGGAGATAAAGTCCATTTCGGACAGACTCAGAACAAGATTCAGCTCTGGTCTTATCGCCGACGTAAAGCCGCCTGAATATGAAACAAGACTTGCAATTATCCAGCGTAAGGCAGACCTTCTGCACTTCAACATATCCGACGATGTTATCGACTACATAGCCAACAAGCTTAAGAGCAATATCCGTCAGATTGAAGGTGTAGTTACCAAGCTTCACGCATTATCGACAGTATCCCAGATAAAGCCCACAATCAATGTGGCGCAGAATGTAATCAAGGATATTGTAACCGACCATCAGCCTATTCCTGTCACTGTTGACAAGATTATCAGCGAGGTAGGAAAAATCTACAATATCGACCCCGAAGAAATGCGTTCTCAGAGAAGAACCGCAAGCATTTCCCAGGCGAGAAAGGTTGCTATCTACGTTATCCAGGACGTTACGGGTATGCCCTACGAGGCTATCGGTCAGGAGTTCAACGGCCGTGACCACTCAACCGTGGTTTATGCGATAAAGTCCGTAAAAGAAGAAATGGAACGTGACAGCGGCTTCCGTTCGGTTGTGCAGGATATTATCAAGAACGTAAAGACCAACAACTGATTTTACTCTGAAATCTGCTGTTGAAAACTGTTCCTGATTTTCAAAAGTTTCAACCGTACTTTTTAACGTTGAAAGTTGATAAGTTGAGAATTTATAAGTTTTAAACTTTTCAATATTATTCAACTTTTGTGATGTTGATTTATTTTCGTCAACAAATGGCTTTGTAAAAGCTTTTGTCTGATGATTTAACATTTCAACTGCCCTTATTATTATGATTAAATATAATAATATTATAATATAATATTTTATTTTCAGAAAAAAAGGCTGTAAAGCCGTACTGAAAAAATATGAGTGATACTATTATATCCGTTATAATAAAAGGCAATGAATGTGATATATAATTATATAAGTAAACTGTAAAACAGACTGTTTCTGTATGGAAAGGAGAATTTCAGCAATGAAATTCAGTTGTTCAAAGGAAGTAATTTTATCAGCGGTAAGCATTGCGGCAAAGGCAGCGTCTGCTAAGTCTGCTGTTGCTGCGCTTGAAGGACTTCTTCTGGAGCTTTCTGGCGATACCCTTACAATCACGGGTTATAACCTTGAAATAGGTATCAAGACAAGCGTGACTGTTTCAAATGGCGTTGACGGTGTTTGCGTTATCAATGCGAAAATGCTGTCTGATGTTATCAGAAAAATGCCGTCGGGTATCATTGATATAGAGATAGACGACAAGTGTGCTTATATAAGACAGTCTGTAACCGAACTTATGGTTATGTGTATGGCAGGGGAGGAGTATCCTCCTATTCCGCAGGCTAACCTTGAGGGCGGATTTACACTGTCGCAGAAAACACTCAAGAGTATGATTTCTCAGACAAGATATGCGTGCGCTACTATTGATACAAAGCCTGCGCTTACTGGCTGTCTGTTTGAGATAAAGGACGGTATCCTCAATGTAGTGGCAGTTGACGGAATAAGAATTGCCCTCAGACAGGAGCCGATAAAGTGCGAGGACACCTCTTTCATTGTTCCCGCAAGAACCCTTGACGAGCTTGTTCATCTGCTGTCTGACGAAGATGACAGAATGGTTACAGCCGCAGTAGAAAGAAATCAGATTTCATTCAAGATTGATAATTATACAATGATTTCCCGACTTGTTACGGGAGAATTCCTTGATTACAGAAAGCATCTCGGCTTGCAGGAAAGCTTTGTGGCAAAGGTTAAGTGCCGTGAGATTATCGACGTGCTTGACAGAGCAATGCTGTTCCTCAACGACAAGAATAAGTCGCCGCTGAGATGCGAGTTCAACGGGGATTATCTGAACATCAGCTGTTCTACAACACTTGGTAAAATTAACGATAAAATTAACATTTCGTATAATGGCGCACCCATCACAATCGGATTTAATGCGAAGTTTCTGCTTGACGCATTCAAGGCGGCGGATACTGACACAGTAAACGTTCTGCTTACCTCGTCTGCTGTTTCGCCTGTTATGATTGTGCCTGTGGAAGGCGAAGAATTCAAGTTCTTCCTGCTGCCGATGAGATTGAAGTAACAATATCTATAATATGATTGCATATCTGACTATGTAGAAAGGAATAGAAAAATAATGGAAGAAATCCTGATAACTACCCCGTTCATTAAGCTTGACCAGCTTGTAAAGTTTGCAGGTCTTGCGGAAACAGGCGCAAAAGCGAAAATTCTCATTGACCTGGGCGAGTTCAACGTAAACGGCGAGCTTTGTATCAAGCGTGGCAAGAAAATCAAGCCAGGCGACGTTATCGAGTTCAAGAACAAGAAATATAAGGTTGTGCTTGACGAAAATGCACAGCAGCCTGTAGAAGAATAATGTATATAACAAGAATAGCCTTGCAGAATTTCAGGAACATAAAGTCCGCTGAGCTTGCGTTTGATAAGGAACTGAACGTCCTTGTCGGAAGTAACGCTCAGGGGAAAACAAATCTCTGCGAGGCGATTTCCGTATGTCTGGGGCATAGCTTCAGAAAAACACGCTTCAACCAGTATATCCCAGCAGATGACCCTAAGGCAGAGGTGTCTGTGAAATTGTACTTTAAAGAAGATAATACAGAGCGTGAAAATCTGATAGAATATACTATCCGTAAAAATAATTTATCCGTCACCTATAACGGAATAAAGATGAAGGACGCCGCAGAATTATACGGAGTGTTAAAATATGTGGTTTTTATACCGGAACATCTCAGTCTGATTAAGGGTGCGCCCGATATCCGCCGTGATTATCTCGACGATGTTGCGCTTATGCAGACTCAGACGCATCTGAGAAAGCTGTCACGCTATAATAAGGCGCTGAAACAGCGTAACAATATTCTGCAGAATGTCAGCGGCGGCACATCTCAGGCGGAGCTGTCTGCGGTGCTTTCCCCGTGGGACGAGATACTCGCCGCAGAAGGAATAAATGTTACTTTTGGAAGATTGAAATACTTCAACTTTCTGAAAAAGTGCGCCGGCAACATTTATCATCAGCTGTCAGACGGCGCAGAAAAGCTGGATATGAATTATCACAGTTCTGTTTTTAAAACCGAGAGTATAGATTTCAGTGATGTAAACAAACTGTATAACGAATATAAGTATTCATTGGAACGTCATCTTGAGGCTGAAATGCGTCTGCATTACACATTGTCGGGCGTTCACAGGGATGACGTAAACTTTTTTATCAATAATCTGCCTGCGAAGGATTTCGCCTCACAGGGACAGCTCAGAAGCGCCGCTCTTGCGCTTAAACTGTCCGAAGCGGAAATTATCCGTCAGAAGAATAAAACCGCCCCTGTGGTCATTCTGGACGATATTCTGTCGGAGCTTGACAGCTTCAGACGTGGGTTTGTTCTTCAACAGATTGAAAATTCTCAGGTGTTTATTACCTGCTGTAATCTGGACGACCTCTCTTCGCTTAACCGAGGCAAGGCGTGGAGAACCGAAAAAGGGCAGTTCTTTGAAATAAAATAATAACTTTAAGTATATTTTATTATAATATTACAGATTATATCAGTTTTTTGGGGGCAGTGTGATGTTTCTGTTTATCGGCGGCGATAAAACCGTGCGTTCAAGGGACGTTATCGGGATTTTCAATATTGAGGAATGCTCGGTCAGCAGAATTACCGCCGACTACCTCGCACACTGTCAGAAGTCGGGAAAAATCGAGGAGGTTTCGCCCGATATTCCGAAAAGCTTTATAGTAACCGATAAGGTGACGTATTTGTCAAATGTGTCGAATGATACAATCAGGAAAAGGGTTTAGTGGCTCTGCCGCTGAACCCTTTAGTTTTTCTATATTGTTGCTGTATCTTTTTTGCACCCCACTTGGGGACGACACGATATGGCAGATTTAGCCGCTTTTTTGCGGCTATTTTGTTATACGAAAGCCCTTTTTTTTATGGCTCAGAAATATCTCTTTTTTTCTCTTAAAAAATACCCGTTTTCAGCATAACAATAGGAAAAAGTGCTTGCTTTTTCTGGGATTTTGTGGTATACTATATATAATATATGTTGTTTAAGAAATATGGAGGGTAAAATGGCTGAAGAGTTAAACAATGCTGTAAATACCACACCCGAAAACGAATATGGCGCAGACGCCATTCAGGTGCTGAAAGGCCTTGAGGCGGTGCGTAAACGTCCGGGTATGTATATAGGCTCTACAGGTGAAAGCGGTCTGCATCACCTTGTATACGAAATTGTGGATAACGCAATTGACGAGGCTTTGGCTGGTTATTGCTCGTCCATAGATGTGTCAATTCTCCCTGGCGACGTTATCCGTGTAGAGGATAACGGCCGTGGTATTCCTACTGGTATAAATCAGGCGGAGGGCGTTTCTGCGGCAACGCTTGTATTTACAGTACTGCACGCAGGCGGTAAGTTCGGCGGAGGCGGATATAAGGTGTCTGGCGGTCTGCACGGCGTTGGTGCGTCTGTCGTAAATGCGCTTTCAGAGTGGCTGGAGGTTGAAATTCACGACGGCAAGAACATTCACACACAGAAGTTCCACCGCGGCGACTACGACGAGCCTATCAAGGTAACAGGCACTACCGACCACACAGGAACAATCGTTACCTTCAAGCCTGACGCTGAGATATTCCACACAACTGTGTTCACCCTTGAAACGCTTCAGGAGCGTCTGAGGGAAAAGGCTTTCCTTACCGCTAAACTTCGAATAGCCCTTCACGATCTGCGTGACGCTGAAAACCCCGTAAACGAGGTTTACTGCTACGAGGGCGGTATCTGCTCGTATATTGAATTCCTCAACAAAAAGCGTGGTGCAGAGGTGCTTCACCCCGATACTATCTACCTCACAGGCAAGGTGGACGAGGTGCTGGTGGAAATTGCGTTCCAGTATACAAGCGATTTCAACAGCGAGGTGTTCCGTTCGTTTGCGAACAATATCCACACGGGCGAGGGCGGCTCTCACGAGCTGGGCTTCAAGCGTGCTTTAAGCAAGGTAGTCAACGACTACGCTAAGATGTATAAGGAACAGGCTGACAAGAACAAAACCTCAAAGAAAAAGCCCTCTAAAAAGGGCGAGGAGGAAAAGCCGTTCGCCGGTTACAGCGGCGAGGCTATCCGTGAGGCGATTAACGCTATTATTTCCGTTAAACTGCCCGAATGTGAGTTTGAGGGTCAGACAAAGGGCAAGCTCGGTAATCCCGAGGTTCAGCCTGCGGTGTATAAGGTTGCGGTTGAACAGCTGACTTATTATTTTGAGGAACACCCCGAAACAGCTCAGATTATCGTTAAAAAGGCTGAAAGCTCTCAGGCGGCACGTGACGCCGCTAAGAAGGCTATGGAGGCAAAGCGTAAGTCCGCAATGGACAGCAACGGTCTGCCTGGAAAACTTGCTGACTGCTCCGAAACCGACCCCTCGGTAACTGAAATCTACATCGTCGAGGGAGATTCTGCGGGCGGTTCTGCGAAAGAGGGCCGTGACAGACGTTTTCAGGCTATCCTGTCGCTGTGGGGCAAGATGCTGAACGTTGAAAAGGCAAGAGCGGACAAGGTTTATAACAACGATAAGCTTCTGCCTGTAGTAAAGGCTCTCGGCACAGGTATTGCAGAGGATTTCGATATAACAAAGCTCCGTTATGGCAGAGTTATTATTATGGCCGATGCCGACGTTGACGGACTTCATATCAGAACGCTTATGCTGACATTCTTCTTCCGCTTTATGCGTCCCCTGTTGGAGGCTGGTCACGTGTATATCGCACAGCCGCCGCTGTTCAAGGTTGCAAAGGGCAAGAAGGTGTTCTATGCGTTCTCTGACGAAGAACGTGATATGTATATCGAACGACTTGAAGGCGAGGGCGGCGGCAAGACCGACGTTCAGCGCTATAAAGGTCTTGGTGAGATGGACCCCATTCAGCTGTGGGAAACCACAATGAACCCCGAAACCCGCACAATGCTGCGTGTATCAGTTGAGGACGCCGCTAAGGCAGACGAAATTATGACCATTCTTATGGGCGACAAGGTTGAGCCAAGACGTGAGTTTATCGAAACAAACGCTAAACTTGCAGTAAATCTTGATGTATAATATACTAGGTGTATATTTCAATTTGGCGGAGAAAATATAAAATTTGCAAAATATCTAACTGGGCGTTGGATAATTAAACAAGTTTAACCCTGTGACATTTTTTTTATGGGGGTTTGGGGGCTTTGCCCCCAAAATGGGTGCAGGGGCGACAGCCCCGCTCCATCTCTCTCCCCCTCCCCGAAGGGGATGGGCGAAAGGACACAATATTGTAATATACTTCTTGTATATTTATATTTGTAAAAAGGGAGTGTTATTATCAGTTTACTACCCGATTTCAGTGATATAAGCAAGCCAATATCCGAAAAGAAAGAACCGAAGGACTTATCCCTCGTGAAATTTACCTACGACAACACGTTGCAGGAAATAGACGAGGGTATGAAGGTATATCAGAAGAGGTTCGGGTCTAAGCGTGGATATGTAATGCTTGCCGGCTATGCGATACTGTTTATAGCGGCGGTTGTGCTGCTTATATTCAACCCGAAAAATGCGGTGCTGTATATTGCAGTGCTGCTGTGTACGTTCTTCTTTGTTATGACGGCAACCGCACGTTCACGGCGCAGAAAAAAGGTAATCAGCCGCATTGAAAGTATGCCGCCTGAGGACTACGAATGTATTCTCTATAAGGACAAAATCGAGATAAGAACCTATATAAAATTCGCAAAAGACGAGGACTGCGAGTCCTGCGGGTTCTGTGAGGACAGCGAAAAAAGCGAAACCTGTCCACGGGGCGGAGATTGCGAAAACTGCGATAAGAATAAGGCTGATAACAAGCCTGTAATACAGATTATTCCGTTTAACGGCGAATATTCCACGGATTTTACCGAAAGCAATAATCTGTTGATACTGGTTGTAAATGGTGTGCAGCCCTTTTATTTCCCGAAACGGTGTATGACCGCCGAACAGGCAGACAAGATGAGAACTGTTCTGCAAGACAGCACCAGCGAATGGTGAATTGGTGAATATTGAGGTGAATGAATGAATATAGACTTCGGCTTGGAAAAGCTGCTTAATATTGACTTGGAAGAAACAATGAAGAAATCGTTCATTGAATATTCAATGGCGGTTATTACTTCACGTGCGCTTCCTGATGTAAGGGACGGCTTCAAGCCCGTTCACAGACGTATTATCTACACGATGAACGAGGCTGGAAACACCTCTGACAAGCCTTTCCGTAAGTGTGCCTACACCGTCGGAGAGGTGCTTGGTAAGTATCACCCCCACGGTGACGCTTCGGTTTATGACGCACTGGTGCGACTTGCACAGACGTTCTCTCTGCGTTATCCGTTGATTGACGGACACGGTAACTTCGGTTCGATTGACGGCGACCCGCCAGCCGCTTACCGTTACACAGAGGCAAGACTTTCAAGGCTTGCCAACGAGATGACTTCCGATATAAACAAGGGCGTTGTCGATTTTCAGACAAACTATGACGATAAGCTGTTAGAGCCGAAAGTTCTTCCTGCACGTTTTCCGAATTTGCTGGTGAACGGCTCAAACGGTATCGCCGTTGGTATGGCAACCAACATTCCGCCGCATAACCTCGGCGAGGTTGTGGACGCTCTTATGCTGATGATAGATAATCCCGAAGTTTCCATTGAGGAACTGATGGGCGTTATCAAGGGCCCCGACTTCCCGACGGGCGGTATTATAATGGGCTTCAGCGGAATACGCTCTGCTTACTACACGGGCAGAGGCAAGATTATTCTGCGTGGTAAGGCTGAAATCGTTGAGGAGCACGGCCACGAGCGTATTATCATCAGCGAAATTCCGTATATGGTAAACAAGGCGAGAATGATTGAAAATATCAGCGTTCTTGCACGTGATAAGCGTATAGAGGGCATTTCCGCCGTGCGTGATGAGTCCGACCGTGACGGTATGCGTGTGGTAGTTGAACTCAAGCGTGACGCCAACGCAAACGTAGTCCTCAACAAGCTGTATACCTACACACAATTGCAGGACACCGTGGGCGTTATTATGATTGCGCTCGTAAACGGCGAGCCGAAAACCCTTACCTTAAAGGATATGCTTTCTCACTACCTCAACCATCAGGTTGACGTGGTAACCCGCCGCACTCAGTACGATTTAGATAAGGCAAAGGAAAGAGAGCACATTCTCGAGGGTCTGATGATAGCGATTGACTTCATTGACGAGGTTATCGCAATTCTCCGCAGTTCAAAGACTATCCCCGAAGGCAAGGAGCGCCTTATCGAGCGTTTCAAGAATATTGACGTTTCGGGAACTGGTCTGTTCAGCACCACAACTTATTCGCTCTCCGAGGCACAGGCTGACGCTATCGTAAAGATGACGCTCGGCTCGCTTACTGGTATGGAAAAGAGCAAGGTGCAGGACGAGCTTCTGCAGAAGCGTGAAATTATCCATAATATGGAAGAACTGCTTGCCGACAGGTCAAAGCTGCTGCACCTTATCGGCGACGAGCTTTCCGTAATCCGCAAGAAGTACGCTGACGAACGCCGCACAGCAATCGAGCCTGTAAGCGGCGAGGTTGATATAGAAGACCTTATCCCCGAGGAAGATTGTGTTGTAACCTTCACGAATATGGGTTACATCAAGCGTCAGCCTGCCGAGGTATACAACATTCAGAAGCGTGGCGGCCGTGGCGTGAACGGAATGAAACAGCGTGACGAGGACTTCGTTGACAATATGTTCATTGCCTCCTCGCACGAAAGCATTCTGTTTATCACGAACAAGGGCAATATGTTCCGTCTGAAGTGCTATGAGGTTGCCGAGGGCGGCAGACAGTCGAGAGGTACGAATATCGTAAACCTTCTCCAGCTTTCCGAGGACGAAAAGGTAGCCGCAATGATGACTACCCGTGATTTTGCGGATAATAAGTACTTCATCTGTATCACGAAGAATGGTCTTGTCAAGCGCACAAGGCTGTCTGAATTCAAGAATATCCGCAAGGCTGGTCTGCGTGCGATTTCGCTGAACGAGGACGACGAGATTGCGGCGGCATTCCTCACCGAGGGCGACTGCACCGTGCTTGTCGCTACACGAAACGGTGCGGCTATCCGCTTTGACGAAAACAACTGCCGCACAATGGGCAGAACCGCAAGGGGCGTTCGTGCAATCAAGTTCCGTGAGGGCGATTATATCGTGGGTGCAACCAAGATATTCGATGAAAATGCGACTATCCTCACCGTAACCGATAAGGGACTTGGCAGAAGAAGCGCAGTTGCAAGCTATCGTCTGCAAAGACGCGGCGGACTTGGTCTGAAGAATTACAACGTAAGCGACGAAAAGGGCTACGTTGTGGGAATTAAAACGCTCGGCCCTGATGACGATGTTATTCTTATCAGCGCAGAGGGCGTAATAATCCGTATCCGTGCCAACGATTTGCGTGTAATGGGCAGAACAGCAACAGGCGTGCGTGTTATGCGCCTTGGCGACGAGGACAGAGTGGCTACATTCAGCCGCACCGCCCACGACGAAACCGAGGAAACCGAGGAAGTTGAAAAGGCTACTGATGAAGAAGTTGCCGCATCGCTTGCCGAGGACGCAAACGAAATCCCCGACCCCGACGACGACATCATCGACGATGACGACGAGGAAAACGTGGAAACAGAGGAAACCGCAGATAGCGGCGAAGAATAAAAGAAAAGGGCTGTGAAAACAGCCCTTTTACTTTTAATGGGGGTTTGGGGGCAACGCCCCCAAAAAGCGCTGCTTAGCAGCGCAACCCCATAACCCCTTGATTTTTTCGCCCGACTATGCTATAATTCAATAAGGGCTTGCCCCGTCATTTAACGGGGCAAGTGTTGGCGTAGCCAACTTGCCAATCAGTGGGGGATTACCCCCACTGATTGGTGAAATGTCCCCCGCCTCTAAGGCGGCGGGGACATCTTGCCTAAGTTATAGGGCAATAACGCATTTTTGAAATACTTGATTTACAATGTTCCACGTGGAACATTGGTGTTTTGTCAGTTTACAATCACATTTTTGGAGATAACAGATGAAAGAATACATTCTTGAAGAATACGACGTGTGCGTTGTGGGTGCGGGTCACGCAGGTTGCGAGGCGGCGCTTGCGGCGGCAAGGCTGGGCTTTCGCACGGCTATTTTCACGCTGTCGGCAGACTGCATTGCAAATATGCCGTGCAATCCGTGTATAGGCGGCTCGGCAAAGGGGCAGATTGTCTGCGAGATTGACGCGCTCGGCGGAGAAATGGGCAAAGCGGCAGACGCAACGTTTATTCAGTCACGCATACTAAACAGGGGAAAAGGCCCTGCTGTGCATAGTCTGCGTGTGCAGTCTGACCGTGTGAAATATCACGCTTATATGAAGAAAACCCTTGAGGATACCCCAAATCTTTTCGTGAAACAGGCTGAAATCACTGCCGTTGACGTGGAAAACGGCAAGATTACCGCCGTCCGCACGAAACTGGGTGCGATTTATCCGTGCAAGGCGGCTATCATCACGACAGGAACGTACCTCGGCGGAAAAATCCACATCGGCGAGGTGAATTACGAGGCTGGCCCTGATAACGTGTTGCCGTCTAAGGGACTTACTGATTGTCTGCGTGAACTGGGGCTGTCTATGCGGCGTTTCAAGACGGGCACTCCTGCACGAGTGCACCGCCGTTCGGTTGATTACTCCGAACTGGAAGAACAGCTCGGCGACGAGGAGATTATGCCGTTTGCATTCGACAACGAAAGCATAATGGAAAATCAGGTGAAGTGCTGGGTTACCTACACAAACGCTGAAACGCACAGGGTAATCCTCGATAACCTCGACCGTTCGCCGTTGTATTCGGGCAGAATTGAGGGCGTTGGCCCTCGCTATTGCCCTAGTATTGAGGATAAGATAGTGCGTTTTCCCGATAAGGAGCGGCATCAGCTGTTTATCGAGCCTATGGGACTGGATACCGATGAAATGTACCTACAGGGCGTGAGCAGTTCGCTGCCCGAGGACGTTCAGCTGAAATTTCTCCGCACCATCAAAGGCTTGGAGAACGTGGAAATTATCCGCCCCGCCTACGCAATCGAGTACGACTGCTGTGACCCGCTTGAACTTCACCCGACTCTTGAATTCAAGAAGATAAGCGGATTGTACGGTGCTGGGCAGTTCAACTGCACCTCAGGCTACGAAGAGGCGGCGGCACAGGGAATTGTGGCTGGTATCAATGCCGCGCTCAAATTAAAGGGCGAAGAGCCGCTTATTCTCGACCGTGCGACAAGCTACATCGGCACGCTAATTGACGATCTGGTGACTAAGGGCTGTAACGAGCCGTACAGAATGATGACCTCTCGCAGTGAGTACCGCTTGGTGCTCCGTCAGGATAACGCCCCCGACCGACTTCTGCCGATAGGGCACAGGGTAGGGCTGGTGTCTGACGAGCGTTTTGAGCGTTTCACCGAGGACTGCAACGCTGTTGACAGCGAAATTGAGCGTCTTAAGAACGTTACAATCCACGCAACAGACGAGGTGAACGCACTCCTCGAACGCAAGGGAACTACTCCTATAACCACGGGAATACGTCTGTACGAACTGCTCAAACGTCCTCAGCTGGATTACTCTGACTTTGCTGAGATTGACACTGCACGCCCGAAACTGAAGGTTTCGCTTGTAAATAAGCTTGAAATTGCAATGAAGTATTCGGGATATATCCGCATTCAGCAAGAGCAGATTGAGAGAATGCGTAAATTAGAGGAGAAGAAACTTCCGCTTGACGTGGACTATAAGACAATCAAGGGACTTCGCCTTGAGGCACAGGAAAAGCTGAACAAGCACAAGCCGCTTAACGTGGGACAGGCTGGACGTATCTCGGGCGTAAACCCCGCAGACGTGTCCGTTCTGCTTATATGGCTTGCCGGAAAGGGAAACGCAAATGACTGAATTTGAAAAGTATATTGAAGAACAGTTCACGGCGGCTGGAATTGAGATTTCCCCGAAGCAGTGCGAGCAGTTTGTAACGCTCTACGAGTTTATGGTGGAGTACAACGAAAAAGTGAACCTCACCGCTATCACCGATTTTAAAGAGGTGGTGGTAAAGCACTTTATCGACAGCGTAATGCCGTTCTGCGAGAAAGAGCCGATGGTAGAACTGGAGAAGGGAAGTTCGTTTATCGACGTGGGCACGGGTGCGGGATTTCCGTCATTGCCGCTGCTTATAATGCGTCCCGATCTGAAGGGAACGCTCTGCGACAGCCTCCGCAAGCGTTGTGATTATCTTGTTCAGGCTTGCGAGAAAATCGGGATTAAGGCAGAGGTAATCCACGCACGTGCCGAGGAACTCGCTCAGAAACGCCGTGAAAAGTACGATATGGCTACCGCCCGTGCGGTTGCGGCACTGCCGACCCTTGCGGAATATTGCGTGCCGTTTGTCAAGGTGGAGGGAATGTTTGTCGCCCTCAAATCCGTCAATGAGGACCCGAACGAGGCGGCAAGTGCACTTGAAAAGCTCGGCGCAGACTTCGTTGAGGTGTTTGAATACAAGCTCCCTAACGGCGACGACCGCAGAGTTATCATAATGGAAAAATTCGAGGAAACCCCGAAGAAATACCCACGCAGTGCGAAGAATATCAAGGCAAAGCCATTGTAAGATAAGTAAAAACCCGTATCAATTTATCAATTGATACGGGATATAAAAGGAAAATACGGTCTGTATCAGGCTGGTGAGAAAGTGCCAGATGTTAGGAACAAGACGTTCGGCTAGCCTTATCACAGTTGCCCTTTGTTGCGGCACGTCCTGTGCCGCTTTTGGGGCAACCGCACAAACTTCCTGTTTGTGGCTGCCGAATGGTTGCAACACGGATGTTGCAAAATCATCGCCAAAGGGCGGCAAGGACGCCGCCAACTAAGCGATGATTAGGTGACAACGCAGATGGCGCTTTATCGCCAGCCTGACTTTTTCACCCTATCTTAAACCTAATATTATACTCAAAATACTCGTCCGACTTTGCCGTGCTAAGCTCACAGGGAATATTGTCGCTCTTTATGCGTTTTAGCAGAGCGTTCAGCGAGTTTATGTACATCTTAGACGGCGGACTTATAAGAAAAGTCGGCTTTTTCGGCGGCGGAGGTGCGGCAAGTTCCTCAAGAGTGCGGTTGACTAGCTGTTCAGTCTGTGCGAGGTTGAGTGAGTTACGCACTACCGTGTCAATCACGGCACGTCGGAGTGTGGGGTCGGCAATGCGGATAATCGCCCGTGCCTGACGTTCGCAGAGATTACCTGTAAGCAGTATCCGCCGTTCTGCGTCAGTAAAGCGCAGTAATCTCAGCTTGTTGGCTATGGTGGACTGCACCTTACCGAGCCGCGCGGCGGCCTCCTCCTGAGTTAGCCCGTATACGTTAATCAGCTTTTCTATGGCGAGTGCTTCTTCAAAATAGCTGAGATCCTTTCGCTGAATGTTCTCAATAAGTGCGAGAACAGCTGCTTGTTCGTCCGTTGCTGTCATCACAATGCACGGCACCTGCGACAGCCCCGCAAGTTTTGCCGCACGACAGCGGCGTTCTCCGCTGATTATTTCGTAAGCTACGTCGGGGAGGTAAACCTTGCGCACGCACACAGGTTGGATTATTCCGTTTTCCTTTATGCTGTCGGCGAGAGATTTCAGCGCGTCTGCGGAAAAATCCCTTCTCGGCTGTGACTTGTTCGGCATAATGAGTGAGAGGTCTATGTTCACAACATCAGCGATTTTCTCATAGGGCTTGTCTTTTATTTTGAATATTCCCATTTTATTTGCTCCTTTCAGATAATTGAATTTTCTCTGTGATTTTATGTTATCATACTCTGGTCAGAATTTCCATAAGGAAATATCGCAGAATAGTTTATAAAGGCTGTCTGTGCGACAAAATAACAGATGTTCCACGTGGAACATTGCCGAAATTCTGCATAATACTGCGGATTACGGCGATTGCTGTAAATGAAAAACCAGTATTTCTGTTGCAGTGGCGGTAAGTATCGGGAAATGAAAATGTATCAGCGGAATATCTCTTAAATCGACTGAAAAACACAATGTTCCACGTGGAACATTGTCAGAATTGCTCATAACAACGCAAAAATTCGGGATTTCCACAAAAAATCAGCAAGCTGCAGTAAATAATGACACCAAATTTAAACTTTTTTCGCTAAAGGTCTTTTCTTTTCGGATATAATATGTTATAATAAAGATATGGCGATAAAAATACAGCGGCAGATTTTAAAAGGTCTGACAAAGAGAATGGAGGAGCTGTAATTTGGGAATTATTATAGGAGTAGTAAACCAGAAAGGCGGAGTCGGCAAAACAACCACTGCAATCAACGTTGCGGCTGGGCTTGGCATTGCCGGAAAAAAAGTGCTGGTGGTGGATTTCGACCCACAGGGCAACGCAACAACAGGCTTCGGAATAAAGAAGAAATCCCTTGAAAAGACTATGTTCGAGGTGGTTACAGGGCAGTGCCGTCCGCAGGACGCAATCATCGAAACCCGCTTCAAGAACATCAGGCTTATCCCAGCTAACCAGAAGCTGTCTGAGGCTGAGCCTGCGCTCACCAATATGGAGCAGAAGAATTATCAGCTGAGAAAAGCACTGCTTCAGGTGAAGGATAACTTCGACATCATCATCGTGGACACCTTGCCGTCAATGGGCGTGCTTGCGATAAATTCGCTTGCGGCGTGCGACAGGGTAATCGTGCCGATGGTGTGCGAGCATTTTGCAAGAGAGGGTCTTGCTCAGCTTTTGTATTCGCTGAAAACCGTAAAGAACAAATACAATCCCGAACTTCAGATTATGGGTATTGTGTTCACTATGGTTGATAAGCGTCTGCTTTCGGGTATGGAGATTATGAACGACATCAAACAGGCGTTCGGCAAGGGTGTTGTGTTCAAGACGGAAATCCCCCGGAACGTAAAGATATCCGAGGCACAGAGCCACGGCGAGCCTGTGCTTACTTATGATAAACGCAGTAAGGGTACGGAAGCGTATGTCAAGCTGTGCAAGGAAATTATGTCGAAATGCAGAGAAATGGAGAAAATAAAGAATGGCCAGAATCTCAAAAAAGACTGAAGGCAGTTTCAGCGAGCTGTTTATGGATAACGTGGGCGACAGCGAAGGCGCACAGACTATCCGCCTTACTGACATCGAGCCTAACAAGGGTCAGCCCCGAAAGAATTTTGATACAGACGCACTGAAGTCGCTTGCAGACTCTATTTCAGAGCACGGCATTATTCAGCCGCTTATCGTGCGTTCACTGCCTGCTGGCAACTATCAGATAGTAGCAGGCGAGCGCAGATGGAGAGCCGCAAAAATGGCTGGCTTATCCGAAGTGCCTGTGCTTATCCGTGACGACCTTACGGAAGAGCAGACTATGCAGCTTGCAATGATAGAGAATTTACAGCGTGAAAACCTCAACCCTATTGAAGAGGCGCTCGGATATAAGGAGCTTATCGAAAAGTACGGTATGACTCAGGACAGGCTTGCAAAGGCAATGGGCAAGGCGAGAACATCGGTTACGAACAGTCTTGGTCTGCTTGCTATGCCTAAGGCTGTGCAGGATTTACTGCGTGACGGAAGGCTGTCTGTTGGTCACTGCAAGGCGCTCAAGCAAATCAAGGACGAGGCGCTGATGATTGAGGTTGCAAACCGTGCGGCTAACGGCGAGTTATCCGTCCGTCAGGTTGAGCAGATAGCAAAGCGTGAGGCTGAAAGCCTTGCAAAACAGGAAAAGGAAAAGGTAATCAAAAAACGCTTTACCTACTACACCGAGGTTGAGGCAAGTCTTGCGGAAATGCTCGGCACAAAGGTGAAGATTTCCGAGGGCAGAAAGGGCAATGTTCTGCAGATAAACTTTTCCGACAAGGAACAGCTTGAGAATATCCTCAGATATTTCAACGAGGACTAAAATATGTTGAAAAAAATCACGTTTAAAACAGAAGTTATCATAATTTATCATAAAAGGAGCAAATCAAAATGATTGATATTAAATTTCTCAGAGAGAACCCCGATGTTGTAAAGGAAAACATCAAGAAGAAGTTTCAGGACGCCAAGCTTCCGCTGGTTGACGAGGTAATCGCCCTTGACGCAGAATACCGCAAGGCTCTTCAGCGCAAGGAATCCCTTCAGGCTGACAAGAACAAGACCTCTAAGGAAATCGGCGGCTTTATGGCTAAGGGTATGAAGGACGAGGCTGAGGCTGCTAAGGCTAAGGTAAAGGAGTATTCCGAGGAGCTTGCCGCTCTTGAAAAGTCCGTTCCCGAAATGGAAGAGCGCAGAGAAAAGATTATGATGGCTATTCCCAACATCATCGACCCCTCTGTTCCGATTGGCAAGGACGACAGCGAGAACGTTGAAATTCAGAAGTACGGTGAGCCTGTAGTTCCCGATTTTGAAGTGCCCTACCACGCTGATATCCTTGAGAGAATAAATGGTCTTGATAAGGAAAGCGCAGGCAGAACAAGCGGCAACGGATTCTATTATCTGATGGGCGACGCGGCAAGAATTCATTCCGCAATGATAAGCTATGCCCGTGACTTTATGATTGACAAAGGCTTTACCTACTGCATTCCTCCGTTTATGATCAGAAGCAGCGTTGTTAACGGAGTTATGAGCTTTGAAGAAATGGACGCTATGATGTACAAGATTGAGGGCGAGGACCTGTTCCTTATCGGTACATCTGAGCATTCTATGATTGGTAAGTTCAAGGGTGAGATAGTTAAGGAAAGCAGCCTTCCTATCACAATGACTTCCTATTCTCCTTGCTTCAGAAAGGAAGTAGGCGCTCACGGTATGGAAGAAAGAGGCGTATATCGTGTGCACCAGTTTGAAAAGCAGGAAATGGTAGTGCTCTGCAAGCCTGAGGAGTCGATGGATTGGTACAACAAGATGTGGCAGTATACAGTAGATTTCTTCCTCAGCCTTGATATTCCTGTACGTACTCTTGAGTGCTGCAGCGGCGACCTGGCTGACCTTAAAGTCAAGTCCTGCGATGTTGAGGCGTGGTCGCCCCGTCAGAAGAAGTACTTCGAGGTAGGCTCCTGCTCTACACTCGGCGACGCACAGGCAAGACGTCTTGGAATCCGCACCAAGGGCGAAAACGGAACATATTTTGTTCACACACTGAACAACACTGTTCTTGCTACTCCGAGAGGCTTGATTGCGTTCCTGGAAAATAATGTAAACGAGGACGGCAGCATAAATATTCCTGAAGCACTCAGACCGTATATGGGCGGCAAAGAAAAAATTGAGGTAAAGAAGTAATTCTTCAGAAGTGAAAAAGTAATCCCCCCACAAAAGGAGGTAACACAATGCGCGAGCGCAAATGTGAATCAAAAGAAGACTATCTTGAAACCATACTGATACTTCATAACCGCAATGGCGAGGTGCGTTCAATTGACATTGCGGCTGAAATGAATTTCTCAAAGCCATCTGTAAGTATTGCAATGAAAAACCTCCGTGAGGAAGAGTGCATAATCGTTGACAAAAACGGCTATATCACGCTTACCGACAAGGGCAGAGAGATTGCAGAGCGTGTGTACGAACGGCATCAGGTGTTTACCGAGTGGCTTACGTCAATCGGTGTTCCGCCCGAAATTGCCGCCGAGGACGCCTGCCACATCGAGCACGATTTAAGCGTTGAGAGCTTTGAAGCAATAAAGGCATACATCGAAAAACACCGTGATTCAGACAGTTGATAAAGCACCATCTGCGGCTGTCACCTAATCATCGCTTTGTTGTGCCGCATCCTTGCGGCTGAAGTCGCCGCTTTGTTGCGGTGCGTCCTGCACCTCTTGGCGGCGACACTTGCTACTTCCGTGTAGCACTTTGGCGATGTTTTTGCAACATCCTGTTGCACGCACAGCAACAGGCACAAACAGGATGTTTGTGGGTTGCCCCATAAGAGTGGCAAGGACGCCACTCAAATAGGGGCAACCCAGATAAGCCTAGTTGCTGTACCGCTTCCTAGCATCTGGCACTTTATAATCTGTCTGATTGTAATGTCGTACTGCGGTTTCAGCGGCACACAAAACCAACGAAAGAAGGACGTATCTCTTGAAAATAATCTGCCTTATAGACAATACTGTTGTGGATGACAAGCTTTTCTATGAAGATGGCTTTTCGTTGTTCGTGGAGTATAACGGTAAGAATTATCTTATAGACACGGGCCTTACAGAAAAGGCTGTAGCTAATGCAAAGCGTATGCGGCTGCCGATTGACGAGGTTTCTGCGATTGTGCTTACGCATAATCATTCCTCTCACACAGGTGCAGTTGATGATATTATGCGGCTTAATCCGAAGGCTGAAATCTATCTTCGTGCAGGGGCTAAAACCGAGGTTGTCAGAAAAACAGGACTTTTCAGAAATCCTGTTGGCGAGGGAAGAGCCTTTTTCAAGAAATATGCTGAAAATCTGATTCTCTTCAACAGTTTTTCAGAGGTCTGCGACGGGTTTTACCTTGCAAGCTGTGAGGATTTCGACGAAAGAGGAATTAACCCCGACCGTAACTACCTCACCCACGAAGCAGGCGAGAAAAAGCTTGTGCCATTCGACTTTTCAGACGAAAGTTTTGCGGTAATCTTCCCGAAAAAGCACAAGTCAGAAGGTCTGGTGCTTGTGGGCGGGTGCTTCCACTGCGGAGTGGTGAATATGCTTGAAACAGTCCGCCGCCGCTGGTATGGTATACCGATACTTGCGGTAGTGGGAGGATTTCATTTCAGCCCCAACAACCCGAAGGTGCTGGATTGTCCTGTGTCTTATGTAAGTGCATCTGCGAGAGCACTGAAATTATCAGGAGCACAGAAGATTTACACCAACCATTGCACAGGTTACAGAGGTTTTGACATTATGGACGAAATACTGGGCGATAAGCTTATGTACCTCTGCGGCGGCGAGGCATTGGAGTTTTAAAAAAAGGCACATCTGTTTTATAACAAATCAACCCCTATCGACAGATAGGGGGTGTCTTATTGTAGG
>JAZQBH010000259.1:0-2789 GCA_045545655.1 Oscillospiraceae bacterium | reverse complement strand
CAGTAGACCCGCTTATCCGCCTTGATATGTCTGAGTTTATGGAGAAACACAGCGTTTCCAAGATTATAGGCTCTCCTCCAGGATACGTTGGCTATGACGAGGCTGGTCAGCTTACTGAACGTGTACGCAGAAAGCCTTATTCCGTTATTCTTTTTGACGAGATTGAAAAGGCTCACCCTGATGTAATGAATATTCTTCTGCAAATTCTCGACGAGGGTAAAATCACCGACTCTCACGGCAGAAATGTAAGCTTTGAAAACACTATTATTGCAATGACCTCCAACGCTGGTTCATCAACAGGTACGAACGGAATAGGCTTCTCGAAATCTGAAAACGAAGTAACCAAGGAACGTGCAATGAAGGGACTCCGTGATTTCCTGCGTCCTGAATTCCTCGCTAGAGTTGACGAAGTGGTTGTGTTCAAGCCGCTTACCGAGCAGAACTACGCTGATATTGCAAAGCTTAATCTCACAGAGCTGAAATCTCCGCTTGATGAGAAAAAGCTGTCGCTTACTATTGCAGATGAGGTTTACACCGCAATTGCCAAGAAGGCTTATGGCGGCAAGTTCGGCGGCCGTGATATCCGCCGTGTAATCCGCTCTGATATTGAGGATAAACTTGCTGAACTGCTGATTGAAAACAGCGACAAGAAGCTTACAGCAGTGAATGTTTCTGTGGACAACGACAGTATCGTTGTTACGGTGAGCTGATGAGCGTTGTATTTATTACTGGCGGCACAGGTGCTATAGGTCAGGCACTGATAGAGGAATTTTCGAAAACCGATGATGTGGTTTTCTCATACAATTCCGCTGAAGGTAAGGCGCTTGAACTTGCACAGAGGTTTCACGCTGAAGCAGTCAGAATGGACGTCATAGATTTCAACTCCGTGAAATCGAGTGTAAATCAGATTATTCAGAAATTCGGAAAGATTGACATTCTCGTCAACAATGCTGGCATAGCTCAGATAAAACCATTTCTTGATATCAATGAGGAGGACTGGCTGAAAATAATCGATTGCGACCTGAACGGTTGCTTTCGGGTAAGCAGGGCAGTGGCAGATTCTATGGTGTCAAGGAAAAGTGGTGCGATTGTGAATATTTCCTCAGTATGGGGAGTTCACGGGGCGTCGTGCGAGGTCGCTTACTCCACAGCAAAAGCAGGAGTAATCGGCTTTACAAAGGCGCTTGCAAAAGAGCTTGCTCCGTCGGGGATTACTGTAAACGCAGTTGCCCCCGGGGTTATCGACAGCCCGATGAACACATCACGGCTATCGGAAGAAGAAATCAGTCAGCTTTGCGAGGATACGCCCCTCGGCAGAATGGGAACAGGTAATGAGGTAGCAAGGGCAGTGAGAGCACTGGCTGAAAACCGCTTCATTACAGGGCAGGTTCTCGGCGTTGATGGCGGGTTTTATTGAATAAGAGTTGGTTTGTAAAAAATCCACAAATTTTAAATAAAAAATTTGTGATTGAAATTATAACAAAATTAACAGATTTTATTGAATTTTCTGAGAAAATATTGTATAATTAAAGTGTATATTGGATTCATTATTAAACTCGCTTAATAGTGAGTAAAAAAGGAGACATTGTATGAATATTGTGCTTAGTTCGCTTGCCGCAGGCGGCGAGAGCGTAATTGACAGACTTCTGGAATTTGAAAAAGCCAATGGCCCATCAATTGCAGAAGACGGCTATTGGGGTTCAGTAGGAATAATCACTCTTACAGGTATTGTTGTGGTTTTTGCTATTCTTGGTTTGTTGATTGCTCTGTTCTACGGAATGGGTGCGACATTCCAGGCTATAGATAAGAAAAAGGCTGCTAAGAAGGCAGCTGAAGCTGCAGCAAAACAGGCTGCTGTGCAGGTAGCGCCAGCTCCTGTTGCAGAGGTTGAAGAGGTTGCTGAGGATGAGGACGAAGAGGAAATCATCGCAGTAATCAGCGTAGCAATTGCAGCATATTCCGAACAGGACGGCAAGTCCTATGAAATCAGAAGCATCAGACGCAAGGACAACAAGACACGTTCTGCGTGGAGCCTTGCAGGTATCGGCGAAAACGTTCGCCCGTTCTGATTAAATTTGACAGAAAGGACTTACTTAAAGAATGGAAATATTTGTTGACACCTTAAAAGGGCTGATCGATGGATCAGGCTTTATGGCACTTACATGGCAGAACTTAGTAATGATTCTTATTTCATTTGTTCTGTTTTATTTGGCTATTGTAAAGCAGTATGAGCCGCTTCTTATGCTTCCTATTGCATTTGGTATGCTGCTTACTAACCTTCCGCTTACAGGTATGTATCACGCTGAATTGTGGGACCCGGCTTTAAACCCCTATTTCGCACCTGAATATGTTGAAAACGCAGGGAATATACTAGTAAGTTTTACGAAAGAAACGTCGCTTGATTACGGCAAGGTTCTGCATGAGGGCGGTCTGCTTGATTTGCTTTATCTTGGCGTTAAGCTTGGTATTTATCCTCCGCTTATATTCCTTGGAATCGGCTCTATGACAGACTTCGGTCCGCTTATTGCAAACCCGAAGAGCTTCCTGCTTGGTGCAGCTGCACAGGGCGGTATCTTCTTCACATTCCTCGGTGCTTGCCTTCTGAACCTCACTGGTCTTGCAGACTTTACTCTTAAAGAGGCTGGTTCAATTGCTATTATTGGTGGTGCAGATGGTCCTACGGCTATCTTCCTTACATCAAAGCTTGCTCCGCAGTTGTTAGGTTCGATTGCGGATGCTGCATACTCTTATATGGCTCTTGTTCCTGTAATTCAGCCGCCGATTATGAA
>JAZQBH010000258.1:0-2006 GCA_045545655.1 Oscillospiraceae bacterium | reverse complement strand
CCTCCGACTTGGTTATGCTTCCAGTTTTTCAAGCATTGAAACCGCCAGAAGAAGATGTGACGCTATAAATAGTATCATACCGAATGATATCATAATCCATCTCATTCTCGGTTTTTCCCACACATTGTTTTTAATCCATTCTCTGATTTGTTTTCTTTTGCGGATTACAAGAATTATTCCGATGAGAAGGAATAATCCCATAAGCGAATAGAACACAACACTCTGCACATCTTCGCTGAAATTATTGAGCAGCATTGAAAATATGTCGCCCAGCACCATATTATTGAGAATATGCAGTGCAATGCTCCACACTATTGAATACTCAATTGCGGTATATCCTAAAATCAGTCCTACAAAAAAGGCAAACAGACCTTGCGGAATATTAGCGTGCATTACTGCAAAAAGAATTGACGATACCACAACAGCAAGCATTTTGCCGTGCTTTTCAAGACTTCGCATTACAAAGCCACGGTATATCAGCTCTTCCGCAATAGGAGCGACAATGCCAGCATAGATAAACATTGAAATCGTTTCGCTTCTTGCGGTTGCACTTTCCACGGAGCTTTCTGCTGTATAGCCGATGAGATTGAGTCCCCCTTCAAGAAGGATATCCGTAAACTGAAAAACAAGCTGTCCGCCGAAAAACACGCAGGCAAGTCCACCGAAGATTGCAGGGGTCATTTTGCTTTCTTTTCTGAAAATCTGTTTTGCCTCGCCCGACTTACGGAAATAGAGCAAAAGAAACAGTATTCCCAGCACAACGCCCACAATCATATATGTACCGCTGAAATCGGCTACTTCATAATAAATTTCATCATATATTCTGTTCTGTTCGGCTGTGTCGGTTATGCCTGCTGTTGCCTTCATAACCTTTATATCCACCTCAACGACCAGCCATATAATTGATACCACAAGACTTATAACCGCATACCAGAACACACCAAAGCCCACACGGCTGCCGTGTTTTCTTACGGATTTTCTTAACGCCTTTTTCTGAAGTGCAAGTTCTGCCTGTTTTTCCTGTTCAGTCAATTCAGTTTGTTCCATAATATTTCTCCATTTGAAATAAAATTTAAAAATACAATGTTATTTTACCATATTATGAAAAATATTTCAACTTATATCTGAGAAAACTTTGAAAAATGAAAAAAGCTGCACGGGATATCCCGTGCCGCCTTTGCTTGCCATAGAAATAAATCAGTCAATCTCTACGGAAATCTTTTCGTTTACACGAACTGCACCAGCACGCATTACAGTGCGGATTGCCTTTGCAATTCTGCCCTGCTTGCCGATAACTCTACCCATATCGTCAGCGCCAACGTGCAGATGGTAAACTACAACGCCCTCTTCGTTGGGAGCGTCTACTGTTACTTCAACAGCGGACTTATCCTCAACAAGTGCGGTAGCGATAGTTGTAAGAAGTTCCTTCATTACAGTATCCTCCTTGCTTTACAACAGACTAAGTCAAAAAACTGTTCTGCCGTAAGATTTGATTGCCAAAAAATTGACAAAGTTTTTCAAAAACATTCGGCAGCATAACACGGATAACCTCGCATAAAATCTGATTACAGGTTTATGCAGCGTTTATCCTCAAGCTGCCGAGTTTTCTGCTTTGAAAATCATCAAGCGTTTTAGTTCGTGCATATTCAGCCGAACGCTTCCGCTTAACTGAAATGTAACCCGCTTAAAGCAGGCACATTCTGCCAGAGTTATTACTTAAGAAGACGCTTAACAGTGTCTGTAGGCTGTGCGCCCTTCTTAATCCACTCTGCTGCCTTATCCTTATCAATGTTAATTACGGAAGGCTCCTTAGTGGGGTCGTAGTAACCGATTTCCTCGATGAAACGACCGTCACGGGGATAACGTGAATCAGCAACAACTACACGGTAGAAGGGAGCTTTCTTTGCGCCCATTCTCTTAAGTCTGATTTTAACTGCCATTTTAATTTTCTCCTTTCGATTTTGATATATTCATCTATGTTTTTACACAGTGAAATCATATCAACC
>JAZQBH010000257.1:0-13149 GCA_045545655.1 Oscillospiraceae bacterium | reverse complement strand
ATTTCGGATTTGAGAATTCAACCGAGCCGTTTGCGGAATGTATCAAGGAATGGGACAATATTGCTGCAAGCGGTGATATTCCGCTGATTGTAGGTGTAACAGTATCAAAAATCGGTTACACTGACAAGTGGGCTGGCGAGGGTAAAAACGAGTGGATTACTGACAAGGAAATCCTCAGACGGCAATTCCTTGAATCCTGTGAGCAAACGCAGTATGGCGGAATTGTGCTGTTCAGATACGGCTGTATTTACTCGCCTGCAAGCGACGTCAAGCAACAGGTTGATGCTGAAATATCAGCTCTTAAAGCAGTGCTTAAGGATAATGGATAAGATACAGATATAAAAAATGGGGAATGAAAATGAAAAGAATTTTTAGTGGAGTGCTGTCGGCAATTCTGACACTTACAATGCTGTCGGGATTTGCGGCTGCCGAAAGCAGTGCCGTTGACGGCAGTAACACAGAAAATACCGCTCAGACGGAGGGTAGTGCCGAAGACACCGCCGAGGACAGCGAAAACGCAGAAAACGGGGAAAACGCAGATGATGTAGATTCTGACGTAACAAAGGATATGATGCTGTTACAGGATTCTATGAAGGCGGTTTTCCTTACTCCCGAAACGGATTTTCCACTTAACGGCGAGGGTTTGTCTGAAATATATAGTGAAGTTATCGGCTATGGAATGAATGCCGTAATAATCAACACTTCAGATGACGATAATATCTATTATAATTTTGATTTAAGCGAACAGGACAATCTCAATAATGCGATTACTGTCGCGCATCAGTCGGATTTGTGCGTGTATCTCACGCTTGATGTGGGTAAATTTGTTGACTATGTAGTTGAACAGGGCGGAGGACTTAAAGAGGGTTTTTCAGCGCTTGTTCACCAGTTTGCTATGAAGTATTCCTGCGAGGGTATACTGCTCACGAACTACTATACTTACGACACTGCGCAGATGTATACAGAATATCTGCTGTCGGGTTCGGGTATCGGCTACGAAAACTGGCTGTATGAAACAAATGAATTTATAATCCGCTCTATCAGCGAGATTGTGCATAAAACAAGCAACACAACAGCGGTTGGCTTGCTTATCGAGGATATGTGGGCGAACAAGTCTGTCAATGCCGAGGGCTCTGATACACAGGATACAGTTCAGGCATTATATGACGGCTTCTGCGATACCAAAAAGTATGTTGAAATGCAGTATCCTGATTTTACTCTGGTCAGGGCTTATGGCTCAACTGAAAGCACCATAATGAACTTCAAGAATGTGGTTGGCTGGTGGGCAGAGCTTGGCAAGAACAATGATGTCAGAACCTATGTCTGTCATATCAACGAGCGAATCGGCAACCGTAATGGCTGGAATGAAGACCAGCTTCTCCGTCAGCTTGCCGCTATGGAAGAAATCAAGGGACTTAACGGAAGTGCGTTCAACTCCTTTGAGTCGTTGAGGGATAATCCCCTTGACAGCACAAATACACTGCTTAAATATTTCAATGAGCAGATAAATACCGAAAGTCTGTGGGAAAATCTGGAGATGATTTCTCCTACACAGCTTCAGTTTGTGACTTATGATAAGTCGGTAAAGTTTGCTGGTACGTTTGACGAAAACTTTGATGTATATCTTGACGGAAAAAAGATAACACTTAATGAAGCAGGAAACTTCTATATCCAGAAGGACTTGAATGTAGGCAGAAATACATTTGTTATAAAGCACAAGGGAAAACAGTTCAAGTACATAATCGACCGCAAGGTTGAGGTAATCAAGACTATCGGCACAACAACCGATATCAAGGTTGAGGGCGGAACGAAGATAACACTTCAGGCTGTTGCATACAGCGGTTCTAAGGTGTCTGCGTCAATCAATGGAAAGATAATCAATCTTCAGGCGAAAACAAATTCTGAAATAACCGACGTAAACGGCTCTTACGCTGAGTATGTGGGATATTACACCACACCCGACGGAATTATCGGCAGAGAACAGGCACTCGGCAAAATCAGCTACTACGCAAATTATGCGGGTATAGAAAAGTATATGTCGGGAGGCACGGTTACCGTTGAGGCAAAACCCGAGCCGCCTCAGGTGGATATCGAGGTAAGCATAAAGGACCAGTCCGCCGCAGGTACAGGCGAGGTTGTAGGTACTATGGACCCGATTAAAACTGAAAACGACTATTGCAAGTATATCCGTGTTCTTCAGGATTACACTAGAGTGTTCGACCCGATGATGACCGGCGCTGTACCTTCTCCTGCGTTCGTGGAACTGCCAATGGGCACGCTTGACTACTATAAGTCCACGGTGGACGGATATGTTATAAGCTCCAGCGGCAAGCGTTACCGTGAGGAGGACGTCAAGCTGTTCAACGATGTCGGACTTGATATGAACGAGCTTGAGGTGCTGTCCTGCGGAAATATGGACGGTCAGAGCTTTATAAAATTGAAACTGCGTTTCAAGTCAAGCTTTAATATCACAACATCTGTTGCGTACAGTGAGGGAATTTACGGTCCGTTCAAGGTTGACGATTTCCGGCCCGAATATGTGTATATCACCTTTGATAATATCACATCTGTAACCAAGCTGCCCGAATTTGATTCGTGTGCGCTGTTCTCAGAGGGAGAATGGGAAACTGTCACGGTAGACGGCATTCCGAAATTCAGAATGAAGCTGAAGCTCCGACAGGCTGGAAATTACGGCGGCGCTTATGCGACTTATGACAAGGAAGGCGACCTTGTAATCAAGTTCAGAGTGATTACACCCTCTCTTGCAGGTAAGGTTATTGTAATCGACCCGGGCCACGGTATGAAGGAAAACGGAAAGTTTGACCCTGGCGCAATCGGTGAAGTAACCGAGCAGAGCATTACCGAGGCAGTATCCAAGAAGCTTACAAAAACTCTTGAAGCACAGGGTGCAATCGTGTATCGTCTGAATACGGAATCTGAATACTACCCCACGAAAAACCGTTCCAATTACGCACGTACTTACGATGCTGACCTTTATGTGTCGCTGCATTGTAACAGTGCGGAAAACCTCTCAGCGCACGGAGTTGAGGTCTACTACTTCACGCCGTTCTCTCAGCCGCTTGCGGAGAAGATTAACGACAAACTTGCGGCATATTATGACAGCGAGTGGTATGCAGACGGAACGAACAGTTCACGAGGGGATAAGTACAGCTATTATATGATGACGCTTGAACAAAGCGTGCCTTCGGTAATGGTTGAAATGGGATTTGTTTCCAATGCAAAGGAATGCCTGCTTATGGCAAATTCCGACAATCAGGACGGAATGGCGAAAGCAATTGCAAGCGGAATTGAGGCATTCTTCAACAGAAGCACAATAATCCCGACAGACTGATTGAATGCCTAAAATCTGACTTTGTAACAAACAATTACCTTTAATATTTCTGCGTGTGCAGAAGATAATATTAGCGCAAGGGTTAATCAAGCCCTTGCCTAATAAGTTGATAATTAAGGAGAATTGTTATGTCTAATAAACAGTCTAAATCCGCTCTCGAAAATCTTAAGATGCAGGCAGCCAATGAGGTTGGCGTAAATCTTGTAAGTGGTTACAACGGCGACATCACTGCTCGTCAGGCAGGCAGCGTAGGTGGCATGATGGTAAAGAAGATGATTGAATCCTACGAGCAGGGCGCAAAGTAATCATCTGAGCTTATAAATCACAAAAAATCCCTCGGGCAATAGTCCGAGGGATTATTTTTAGAAAATTAAGAGCATTAACGATAATGCTCTCAAAATAAAATCACAGGAGGATTGACTGTTTTCTTACAGGATAATGCAGATAAGTCCGCCGCAGCCCTCGTTTATAATACGCTGAATGGTTTCCTGCAGCTTCATTCTTGCGTCATTAGGCATTCGGTTGAGCTTATTGTGCAGACCTTCGTTCACCAGATCGGATAGTGACTTGCCGAAAATATTGCTCTCCCAGATTTTGGTCGGGTTTTCTTCAAAGTCGTTGAGCAGGTAGTTGATAAGCTCCTCAGACTGCTTTTCACTGCCGACAATAGGATTGATTTCCGTTGTAATATTAGCCGACATCATATGAATTGACGGAGCAGAGGCTTTCAGACGAACACCGTATTTGCCGCCCTGCTTGATGATTTCAGGCTCTTCAAGTGAAAGTTCGTCCATCTGCGGCAGTACAATTCCGTAGCCTGTTGCCTCAACCTCTTCGAGTGCGTTTTTCACACGTTCGTACTTATGCTTGATAGCTGCAAGCTCTATCATACACGGCATAAGGTCGTTTTCGCTGTTAAGCTCAATGCCGGTTGCCTCGCCGAGAATTTTATAGAACAGTTCGTTGTTCAGCGTGATATCAATTGTGCCAGAGCCTGTGCCTAAATCAAGTTCTTCAGCATAGGCACGCTTGATGTAGTCACATTGCGAAATAGCGTCTGCGGCTGTTTTGATATCGTTGATTCCGCTAATCTCTGCGGCGGCAGAACGGATAGAGGTGAACACTTCCTTTTTCAGCCAGTGCTCCTTGTCGAGTGCGTTAATCCAGCGTGGCATACGGATTTTAACCTCGCACACCGGGAATTTCAGAAGAACTGTGCCTAAAATTTCAATGATTTTTTCTTCTGTAAGGTCCACACAGCTCAGGGGAATTACCTCCGTGCCGTACTTCTTCGACAGTTTTTCTGCGAGTGCGTGACTTTCGGGAGTGTCGGGTTCGGTGCAGTTAAGCAGAACCACAAAAGGCTTGTTGATTTCGTTAAGTTCTGCGATAATGCGTTCCTCGGCTTCCTCGTATTCACTGCGAGGAATATCACTGATACTGCCGTCAGTCGTCACAACAATGCCGATTGTAGAGTGGTCTGTGATAACCTTTCTTGTGCCTACTTCCGCCGCCATATTGAAGGGAACTTCCTCCTCAAACCACGGAGTCATCACCATTCTCGGCACTTCGTTTTCTATGTATCCGATTGCACTGGGAACGATATAGCCTACGCAGTCTATCATACGCACGTTCATCTTAACACCGTCGGGGAGTTCGATGGAAACAGCCTCCTCAGGGACGAACTTAGGCTCGGTTGTCATAATTGTCTTGCCTGCACTGGATTGCGGAAGTTCGTCGTTTGCACGTTCACGGCGGAACTCATCTGAAATATTCGGAATTACCAGATTATTCATAAATCTGCTTATAAACGTGGATTTACCTGAACGGACAGGACCTACCACACCAAGGTAGATATTGCCGTCTGTACGTCTGGCGATGTCATTATATATTGAATGTTCCATATTATCACTCCTTTCAGACGGTAGGTATGATAATCATACCAGATAGAGCCGTGTCGCAGTCGGCTGAGTCTTCCATTTCGTTTTCTTCCATAATTGCCTTTACAGTGGTGTTGTAACGTTTTGCGATATTCCAGCAGTCGGTCGGGGTGTTTGTGTAGCAGATTCTGAGGGCGTATTCGTCGGATTTCTCCTTCGGGGAATCCTCGTTGACGGTAACTGAGTTGATTGCCTCTACCGCACAGATGTTGCGAAGATTTGCCGTCAGAGAAATCGCAGAGGAGATATCAAGCGTTCCGTCAGACTTTATTGAATAGCTGGTATTTGTAACACAGGCAGAGTAATCCACTGCGGTGTCGGGGGAAGCGTCTGCGGCAGTGACGGTCTGCTCAACAGCCTCCTGCTTTTCAACCGAGAACGGAGTGCCGTCGGTGGTTGTGCCGAGTGCGTGAATGCAAAGCTGTCCCGAAAGGGTAAGCTCGCCGTTGCTGTCAGGACGGCAGACGGAGTTTTTAAGTTCACTGGAAACGTCCCATACCGAACCGATTTCGCCCTTGTCGTTTTCAACTGTTGAGCGGACTGTAAGGCTCTGGGAAATATTTCGTGGGTTTGCGGATAATTTCAGAATAACTGAGGTAAATTCCGTTTCATAGTCGGTTGAATACACATCTGTTGCAATAAGCGCCTTTTTTTCAAGCTGACCACGTACTCTGCACATAATTACCAGTTCACAGGAGATAAGTCCGCTGTCAGATTTTGAGAGAAACTCAGAGTTCAGAACGCAGATTTCAGCAAATGTCTTGTGTGAATCTGTAATACCGTTGATATCGAGAATTGCGCTTACAGGAATATCCGCAGACATTTTTTCCGTTTCTGAACAGCCGTTGGTGTTGGGGTCGGAAAGTCCGTAAAGTGCGTTTACGGTAATAGTTCCCTTAAGAACGGCTTTGTCTGCGATAACACGAAGGTCCGTTACCGTCGGTACAATGTCAGATTGCATTATAAATGCAATTCCCGCGGAGCCTGTTTCAATTTCCTCACGGACTACAAGTGTTTTCTCTGCGAAAATTGTTTCACCGCAGCATTGCATCTCCTGTCTGCGTACCTGAAGTGACTCAGGGATTTCAGGCAGATTGTACTCAGATGAAATCATCGCCTTAATCCGACAGGAAACTGCACCTCTTACATCAAGTCTGCGTGGGCTTGCCGCACGGCAGTTGCAGTAGTCTGATTTAGTCTGAATGGTGATAAGCGGTTTAGCGTCTGATAGGGGAGTTCTTGTCAGCTCAATCAGCTTTGAATATGTATACCGCTGGTCGATGCAGTGTACTTCTGAGCTGTTTTCGGCAAGGTAAAGCACCTTGATGTACACAATTCCGTCAAGTGCAAGTTTACCGTCGCTTGTGATATTGCGTGAGGTAATTCCAGGGGTAAGCGTGCAGGACAGAATTTTGAAGATATCAGGGCAGTAATCGGGCAGAACATAATCCAGTTCCACACCCTGCTCTGTCTGACCGTCATATATGATTTCGTCTATATGTACGGCATTTGGGTTTGCGTCTTTCATAGTAATCCTCCTTAGTGATAGGTTTTGCTTTCAATGGTATTGTATGCTTGTATCGGACGAAGTATGTTAAAGGATTGAAATTTATACTTTTGCTTGTAATCGGGTTAAAATAATTGTGCATACTAATTGTTTTGTCGGAAAAATAAGGGTTTTTCGACTAAAATTCTATTGAAATTTCAGACTATATATGGTATAATTATAATGTATGCTTGGGTGTTGGTACAAGCTGATGTGTGAATATTTCCCCGTCTTTCAGATATAATATGCTTTAAGGAGGGGATAGCACAAAATGAGCGATAATAACGAATTCAACGATTCAAGAAAAGCGCCCTTTACAGAGGAGCAGAATCAGCAGATTATTGATACTGGCATTGTAAATTCAAACAATGCGCCGCATAATATTCAGTGTCTTTCGATAATCGGGCAGATAGAGGGACATTATATTCTGCCGCCCGAAAACAAAGCTACTAAATATGAGCATATTATTCCTGCACTGGTGTCAATCGAACAGGATTCTTCCGTTGAGGGACTTCTTATAGTGCTGAATACAGTTGGCGGCGACGTTGAGGCAGGTCTTGCGATTGCGGAACTTATTGCTGGTATGAGCAAGCCTACGGTGTCTATCGTGTTGGGCGGAGGACACTCAATCGGTGTTCCGCTTGCGGTGTCAGCAAAGGAGAGCTTTATCGTGCCGAGTGCCACGATGACCATTCACCCGGTACGAATGAACGGAATGATGCTTGGAGTGCCGCAGACTATGGATTACTTCGAAAAAATGCAGGAGCGGATTACTTCGTTTGTAACTTCCAACAGCAAAATGAAGCCCGACCGCTTCAAGGAACTTATGATGCGCCGTGATGAACTGGTACTTGACGTAGGCTCGGTTCTTGAGGGTAAGGCGGCTGTAAAGGAAGGGCTTATAGACAGGCTTGGTTCCTTGTCTGACGCTATTGAGCGGCTTTACAAGATGATTGAAAAAAGCGGCAAAAAGAAAACCGATAAAAAGACAGTCAGCAAAAAGAACACTGCGGTAGCAAAGCACAGCACAAAGCATATTCAATACGCTGACGGACTTCGTGCTGAGGCAGTTGTCAGAAGGCGGGGCGGATTTTAATGAAAAAACGCAATCCCGATGACAAAGAGAAATTACAGAATATAATTTCGTGGGACACAACAAGATTGTTCCGATTTAACGGCGGTTGATTACACGCTCCGTTAATTCGGGGCAGTACATATTACGAGAGGACTAAATTATGGATTACATAAGTGTTATAATTCAGGCGGTTATTCAGGGACTTACAGAGTTTCTGCCCGTGTCAAGTTCGGGTCATTTGTCCGTTGTACAGCATATAACGGGCTATACAGGCGAAAGTGCACTGGTGCTGTCGATAGTGCTGCACCTCGGAACGCTTGCGGCTGTGTTTGTAGCATTCCGAAAGACAATATGGGGAATGATAAAGGAATTTTTCTTCACTATCAAAGATATTTTTACAGGAAAATTCTCGTGGAAAAAGATGAATGCAGAAAGACGAATGATGATTATGGTCATTCTCGCAACGCTTATTCTTGTGCCCGTATACTTCTTCAAGGATTTCTTTACAGCAAGACAGGGCGACGGCGACATTGCATTCGAGGGAGTAGCGTTCCTGTTTACAGCGTTGCTGTTGTTTTTGTCTGACAGATGTTCAGGCAGAAAAACAGGCGAGCAGATGAAGGTAATTGACGGCGTTACGGTAGGATTATTCCAGTGCGTTGCGCTGTTTCCTGGCGTGTCACGTTCGGGTTCGACAACGGCGGCTGGTCTGTTCTGCGGACTGGATAAAGCAACGGCAGTGTCTTTTGCGTTTATTCTCGGTATTCCCGCAATTCTCGGCGGCAGCGTGCTGGAGATGAAGGACGCACTTGAATCGCAGATTGAGCTTGACTGGCTTGCTCTTGGAATAGGCTTTGTTATCTCGGCGGTTGTTGGATTTCTTGCAATAAAGCTTGTAAGCTGGCTGTTGAAAAAGAACCGCTTTAAAATATTCGGAGTTTACACACTTGTTCTCGGTCTTGCCTGTGTTGTCGGCGGATTGTGGGAGCATTTTACAGGAAATACAATTGCAGGTCTGCTTGGTTTATAATTGCAGAACAGATGTAAAAGTAAAGGAATGATATAATGGCTGAAAAGAAGAACCCCTCACGTTCGACTGCAAAAACAGGAAGAACAACAGGGAACACAGGACGTTCAAAGTCATCGACAACGTCGAAAACTGCACGTTCCAAGAAGGCACAGGAGCAGCAGCGCCTTCGTGAAGAGGCATTGAAGAAAAGTCTGGCAAGGCGCAGAATAGTATCTGTTGTGCTGTTTGCTGTGGGATTGTTTGTAACCTTGCTGTCAATAATTCCTGGCAGTGAGGGCTGGAGAGCACTGTATAACGTAATGCACGGCTTGTTCGGCTTTACAGCGTATGTGTTTGGTCCTGTGCTGATTTACATTGCTTTTTCGGTTTCTGCACAGCAGCCAAAGAATACTATTACCGTCAGCGTGCTCAAGGCAGTTTTTCTGATACTTCTTTTGTGTGCGGCTGTTGAGATTATCGCTGTCGGCAAGGTGAACGGCGCAAATTTCGGAGAAGTAGTAAAAAATCTCTACATAAACGGAGTGGAATTCAAGGGCGGAGGATTTTTTGCTCTAATTCTTGGCGTGCCGTTGCTGTTTCTCGGCAGATGGGGTGCATTGGCAATCGTCATCATAATGTTTATTGGCTTTGTATTACTTATGATTGATATGCCGATTGACGAGCTTTTCAGAAAAATCGGCGGTTCTGTGAAGAAAACAGGCGAGAATGCTGTTGAAAAACACGCAATCCGCCGTGAAGAGTCTGCTCTGGCAAACGAGGAATACCGCCGTATCCAGCAGGAAAAGCGTGAGGCTAAGCTTCAGCGCCAGCGTGATATGGCTATCCTCCGTGAGCAGGAAAAGCAGGCCCGTCACGAAGCAGAGGCAGAAGCCCGCCGCAAGAAAATTGAAAGTATGCAGCAGATAGTAAACGGTGTAGGCAAGCCTATGGAGTCTGCCGCTGACAAGAAGGTAGAAGAAAAGGCGAAGTCAACAGAAACGGTGAAAACTGAGCCGCCTGCAAAGGTTGAGCCTGTTCTCTCGAAACCCGCTGAAAAGAGAGAGCCCATCAAAATGCTCGGCGAGGAAGAAAAGCCCGAGGAGATTACCGAGCAGACACAGGAAACCCGTGACTATCAGCAGGCGCTCAAAAAATATATGGAGCGCAAGCACCCGATTATGCGTGAAGACCCTTCTAAGAAGGACGACGATTACGAGGCTGATATCGACCTAGTTCCCATTGTTGACGCACTTGACAAGCTTAACGAGGAAAAAGGTCCTGCACGAGTGTCTAAGATAATTGACGCACCGAAATCGGATATGACAACCTCGGACAAGCTTAATGCTGAGTCTAAGAAAGTGTACAATTCCGATGAGCTTATTGACCTTGTTTCAGATACTGATGAGGCAGAGCTTGCTCTTGATTTTGAGGACATTTCCGAAACGAAAAAGGCAAGTACCTTTGATACATCCGGTATGATGGAGCCGCCTGCTCCCCGTGCTGATAAGGAGGAGATTGTTACACTCAATGAGGCTGAACCTCTCCGTGTAAAGGAGAGCAGCTACTCCTTGTCCGATGTGTACACGCTTCCGCCTATGAGTCTGCTTAACGAGCCTAAAAAGCCTGTTCCACAGGAGGATATTGAAAGCGAAATCCGCCGCAATGCGGACAAGCTTGTGGAAACTCTGAAAAGCTTTGGCGTGCAGACTACATATCTCGGTGCAAGCAGAGGCCCTTCGGTTACACGTTACGAGTTACAGCCAGCCCCTGGCGTTAAAATCAGCAAGATAGTAAATCTTTCTGATGACCTTGCGCTGAACCTTGCGGCGTCGGGTATACGTGTTGCACCTGTGCCCGATAAAGCGGCTGTCGGAATTGAAATTCCGAATAAAGTTAAGGATACTGTTTTCTTTCGTGAGCTTGTTGATACAGCTGAATACAAAAAAACCTTTGACAAAAAGCTTAATACCGTTCTTGGTAAGGATATAAGCGGAACAACCGTTTACTGTAACGTTTCCAAGATGCCGCACCTTCTGATTGCGGGTACCACGGGTTCTGGTAAATCTGTGTGCGTAAACTCGATTATTATGAGTATCCTTATGAAGTCAACCCCTGATGACGTCCGTCTGATAATGGTTGACCCTAAACAGGTTGAGTTTATGATGTACAACGGCATTCCGCACTTGCTTATTCCTGTTGTCACCGACCCGAAAAAGGCGGCTGGTGCGCTTGCGTGGGCGGTTACCGAAATGGAAAGACGTTACACGCTCTTTTCCGAGAATAATGTCCGCAATATCGACGGCTTTAACGATTTGTGCAATAACGATGACGAGCTGCGCCGTATGCCGCATATCGTAATATTCATAGACGAGCTTGCAGACCTTATGATGGCATCTCCCAAGGACGTTGAGGACAGCATTGTACGTCTTGCACAGAAAGCAAGAGCCGCAGGTATGCACCTTGTAATTGCAACCCAGAAGCCTACTGTTCAGGTTGTTACGGGACTTATCAAGGGTAATATTCCCAGCCGTATTGCGCTGATGGTTGCATCGCAGATTGACAGCCGTGTAATCCTTGACGCATCAGGTGCTGAAAAGCTGCTGGGTAACGGCGATATGCTGTATATGCCAGTCGGTTCGCCTAAGCCTGTCCGTCTGCAAGGCTGTTACGTGTCTGACGACGAGGTTGAGCGTGTAACTCAGTTCATTACTCAGACCTTCAAGGCTGAGTATGACGAGGGAATTATGGCTGAAATCGAACGTCAGTCAGAGCAGATGTCGGCAGGCGACAAATCCACGTCAGCAGATTCTGACGGCGACGTTGAAGACCAGGACGAAAAGCTTGAAGAGGCTATTGAGTTTGTTGTAACAGCAGGTCAGGCGAGTACCTCTGCGCTTCAGCGACACCTGAAACTCGGCTATGGCAGAGCCGCAAGACTTATCGACACAATGGAGAAGATGGGCGTCGTAGGTCCTTTTGAAGGCTCTAAACCACGCACAGTGCTTATGACTAAGCAGGAGTGGTATGAGAGAAAATTAAGACAGTAATCCGGAGTAGATTTATGTATAAGAATGTTGAAATAATGGCAAAGCTTGATGAGTTTCTGCCTGATGTAGAGCGACCTGCCCGTTATATCGGCGGTGAAACAGGCTCGGTGCAGAAGAACAAGGAGGACGTTGACGTCCGCTTTGCGTTCTGTTTTCCTGACACCTATGAAATAGGAATGAGCCATCTCGGAATGAAAATTCTCTATGGCTTGAAAAATGCTGTGCCAAATTACTGGTGTGAACGTGCATTTATGCCTCTGCCCGATATGCGGCAGAAAATGAAGGAGCATAATATTCCGCTGTATGCGCTTGAAAGCCTTGATCCGCTCAGCGAGTTTGACTTTATCGGCTTTACCATTCAGTATGAGCTTTGTTACACTACTATCCTTGAAATGCTTGATATGAGCGGACTGCCCGTGCTTGCAAAGGACAGAACAGCCCTTACTCCGATTGTAATGGGCGGAGGTCCTTGCGTGTGCAATGCCGAGCCTATCGCTGATTTCTTCGATTTGTTTGTTCTCGGAGAGGGTGAGGAAGTAAATCTTGAGCTTATGCGCCTTATGGAAAAGTGCAAAAAGGAAAATGCAACAAAGCTTGAGTTCCTTGAACAAGCGGCACAGATTGAGGGAGTATATGTTCCAAGCTTTTACGAGGTTTCCTATAATGATGACAACACTGTAAAGGAAATCAGGGCTACTCACGGTGCGCCAGACAAGGTTACAAAGAGAATTATAAAGGATATAGACAGCGTTTACTATCCCGAAAATTTTGTTGTGCCTTTCTGCGATATCGTTCACAACCGAGCAGTTGTTGAGGTGCTCCGTGGCTGTATAAGAGGCTGCAGATTCTGTCAGGCGGGTTTTATCTACCGTCCGTATCGTGAAAAGAAGATAGGTACAATTGTAAACAGTACAAAGGCTCTTTGCGAAAATACTGGCTATGACGAGGTTTCTCTGTCGTCGCTGTCAACAGGCGACTACAAGGAGATTGAACAGCTCCTTTCGGGACTTACAGACTACACTTCCAAAAACGGAATAAACCTTTCTCTGCCGTCGCTTCGTATCGACAGATTCAGCGAGGGCGTGCTTAAGGAAATATCCGATGTCCGCAAGAGCGGTCTGACATTTGCTCCCGAGGCTGGCAGTCAGCGACTGCGTGATGTAATAAACAAGAACGTTAC
>JAZQBH010000256.1:0-16395 GCA_045545655.1 Oscillospiraceae bacterium | reverse complement strand
CCTACAACTGTGCTTGCGTGGCAGCATTATCAGACTGCAACCGCACGAATGGAGGCTTTTCCTGTAAATATTGCGCTCCTGTCACGCTACAAGAACACTGCCGAGAAAAAGGAAATCCTTAAAGGGCTTGCTTCGGGGCGGATTGATATGGTTATCGGAACGCACCGCATTATTCAGAACGACGTGAAATTCAAGGATCTGGGTCTTGTTATCATTGACGAGGAACAGCGTTTCGGCGTGGCGCACAAGGATAAATTCAAGGAAACCTTTGCGGGGGTAGATATACTCTCACTGTCAGCAACGCCTATTCCACGAACGCTTAATATGGCAATGAGCGGTATCCGTGATATGAGTATTTTAGACGAGCCTCCGCAGGACAGACAGGCAGTGTCTACCTACGTGCTTGAACACGACTGGGGAGTTATCGCACAGGCTATCCAGAAGGAACTTCGCCGCAACGGACAGGTGTATTATATCCACAACCGAATTGACTCCATTTACAGTGTGGCGGAAAATCTGAAGCAGTTTATCCCAGATATACGTATCGGTGTGGCTCACGGACGAATGGAAGAGGGCGAACTGCTTGAAGTATGGCGGCAGCTGCTTGACGGAGAAATTGATATTCTCATCTGCACAACCATTATTGAAACAGGTATTGACGTGCCTAATGTAAACACGCTGATTATAGAGGACGCCGACTATATGGGTCTTGCACAGCTTCATCAGCTGCGTGGCCGAGTGGGAAGAACAAACAAGCGTGCGTTCGCTTACTTCACGTTCAAGCCTGGCAAGATACTCTCCGAGGTATCACAGCGCAGACTTGACGCTATCCGTGAGTTTACACAGTTCGGCAGCGGATTCAGAATAGCCTTGCGTGACCTTGAAATCCGAGGTGCGGGCAGTATTCTCGGCTCATCTCAGAGCGGACACCTCGCAAACGTGGGATACGATATGTATTTGCAGCTGCTTGACGAGGCTGTGCGTGAGGAAAAGGGCGAAAAGAACGTACACAAGGACGAGTGCCTTGTAGACGTGCGTATCAACGCATATATCCCCGAAAAGTATATCTCAAATCAGGCTCAGCGTGTGGACTGCTACCGCAAGATTGCAAGAGTAGTCACCGACGAGGACGCTATGGATATTACCGACGAGCTTATCGACCGCTACGGCGACCCACCACGCTCCGTGCTGGGACTTATTGACGTCGCACGACTGCGTAATATGGCATCGGAGAATATTTCTGAAATCTCACAGATAGGCGACGACCTTGTTTTTTATATCAACAAGTTTGATATGAACAAGCTCTCTGCGGTTACAAAGGAGCTTGGCAAGCGTATGCGCCTTGAAACCGTCGGCAGACCGAGAATGCTGGTGCAGGTGCTTAAAACCGAATCTGTGCTTGACGTGATGAAAAAGGTTATTTTCGCAATGGCTGGCGAACAACAAAAGGAAAGCGGGTAAAAATGGCGCTCTTTAAGTATTCAGACGACAACAAGCGTTATCACACGCTGTATTATCACAATCTGCACAAGTACGGCGGCAGAGTGTTCAAGGCAACTGTGGACGCTGGGCTGTCGTGTCCGCACGGAAGCTGTGGTTTCTGCTCTCCGATACCCGTTGACAGCCGCTCCATTGAGGAGCAGTTTGAGGTGGAAAAGCGGCGCATTCACGCAAAATTCCCTGATGCGAAAATACTGATGTATTACGGTATAAGAACAAACACATTCTGCAAGCCCGAATTTCTCGTAGAAATGCTTGAAAAGGCTGTCAGGTGCGGAGCGTTTGCGGTGTCGGTTGCTACCCGTCCCGATTGTGTGGACGAGCAGAAAGCGGATATCCTCGCCGCTTGTCCGTTGCCGCTTACGGTTGAACTGGGCTTGCAGACCATTCACGATAAAACGGCGGCGCTCGTAAACAGGGGCGACACGTTTTCGGGTTTCCTGAGATGCTACAAACTGTTGAAAGAGCGGAATATCAGAGTGTGCGTGCATCTGATAAACGGTTTGCCCGAAGAAACACCCGAAATGATGCTTGAAACAGCCGAGCGGCTTGCGGAGCTTCGTGTGGACGCCGTGAAAATCCACTCCTTGCACGTGATGAAAGACACAGCAATTCACGAGCTTCACAAAGCAGGGAAGTACACGCCTCTTGAACGTGACGAGTATATTGATATCGTAGTAAAACAGCTTGAAGTGCTTCCTCCTGAAACGGTAATCGAGCGTGTAACAGGCGACGGTGACAAGTCACTTCTTATAGCCCCCACGTGGAGCAAGGATAAGATTTCCGTGCTAGGCGGCATTGACAAGCGTATGGCAGACCTTGACACATATCAGGGAAAATATTTCTAAAAACATTGACGAAATTTGAAAAAAATTCAATAAAACAGAAAAAATGAAATTTTATATTGACATCAATAATCCGTAGTGATATAATGTAACCTATCAGAAAGCTATGTTTTTTGGAAGGAGATGCTTTTAAATGAGTGAACAGAAAAAGACTGCCAACGACAGGGTACTTAAAATATGTCTTACAGCAATGTTTGCGGCATTGATTTGTGTGGCTACGGTAGTTGTACAGATACCTGCACCAAGCGGCGGATTTCTCAATTTCGGAGATTGTTTTGTAATTATATCGGGTCTGATTTTAGGGCCTGTTTACGGCTTTGCGGCTGGCGGAATAGGCTCTGCGATGGCAGACCTGATAGCATATCCCGTGTATGCGCCTGCTACCTTCATAATCAAGGGTCTTATGGCAGTGGCGGCTTCGCTTATTGCAAAGGCATTTCTGAAGAAAAATGTCCGTCTGCAGTTCGTTGGATCTGTGGTCGGCGGTTTAACAGCAGAATTGATAATGGCGTTCGGCTATATGCTGTTTGAGATATTGTTTATGGGCTTTGATTATGCGGCGGTTATTGTAAATCTGCCATTCAACCTTATTCAGGGCGGCTTTGGTCTTATACTGGCGGTTGCGCTTATTCAGGTTATCGCAAAGACGGGCGTTCTCAGGAAAATCAATCCTTATGCTGTTGCAAATTGTAATAAATAACAAGGCAAAGCCCTTAGCTTCGTTGTGAAGCTAAGGGCTTTATGTATAATGGGGGAATGGAGAAAGCTGTAATAAGATGATAACTGAAATTATTCTGCGGTGACTGATTCGGGGGCACGTTCGGAAATGATTTTTACAATCAGTTCCTTAGCCTTATCAAAGTTTTCAGGAAGAATGTAGTAGTCAAAATAATCGTTTTTGTTGCAGATAATTATTCCTCCCTTATCATCAAAGTCGGGGTATGCGTCGTAATCTTTAGGATTAACTTCAAGCATCAGCTTTTCAAGCTCCTTTACATAGGGGCTGTTCATTTCTTCAGCCGAAATTGAGAGGGTCAGGTTGGTGTATGAATTGTCAGATTTGTCGTTACTTGAGTTGAAATAGTGCATTACATACATATTTTCTGTATCGTTATTAAATTGTATATTATCAGGATTTCTGAAGAATGCAATTGTATTTGTGTAGCTTTCGTGTATATCAAACCATATTGTATTCTGAGACTGCGGCACTAAAAGTATTCCAATCGGGAGTTTATCAGGAGTATAGCTGCTGAGAACATCTGCGGAATAGATTTTTGCAAATTCCTCTTTCTTTTCTGGCTTTACCATACCACTAAGAGGCATACCTTTCAGCTGAATACGAATTCCATCAGTGTTCTTTATTATGTCTGCCGCATATTGTGAATATTGTTCAGGATAGCTTTTTGCATTACAAGGGATTGAATTCAGCATTTCAGCGCATTTTTCATAAACAGAAACATCTTCATCAAGAGAGACTGGGTGTGGTTCGTAGTTTCTTGTGATTTTTTTGCCGTTTTCAAGCGTGTAGGTTATTTGTGTATTGCAGAATGTAACATACATATCCTGGTCGGTAAGATTGTCGATATATTCTGCAAGTGCTTCAGAGTGTTTTGTACGGATTTGTTCAATATCGTCTTTGTCGCTGGTGGTAAACACAAGTCCGCTTTCCTTTGATTTGAATTCAACGCTTGCGATTTTGTCTGTTGCAGGAATGTTGGTGGATAATCCAAAACCGTGGGTTGCGTTTGCAATAATTACAATACCTGTAAGAGCCGCCGCTGAAACGCAGTATACCATAATCCGCTTGCCAAGCTTTTTAACGCCTTGTCTTGAGATAAATTCTGCGGCTGTGCAAACCAGAGCAAACGTAGCAAATATAACAACGGGGGAAACCCACATATACCGAACATAAACAGAGAATAGCCAGCAAGTGAAAGCCGAAACGGCAAATGCAGCGAGGATAATTACACAAACTGCGCTGTGCTTCATTGCAAATGCCTTGCCGTTGTTTTCAGCCTTGCGGTGTTTTGCAAGGAAGTAGCTTGCTGTCAGGATTGCAGCGAACAGCACAAGATACAGACATACCATAACGGTCTTATCGAGAATGAAGTAATCCTTTATATCAAGGTAATCCGTCATTCCCTCAGTGTCACAGCCGATATAGCTTGTCATACTGAACCACGAAGCAATAAATGGGATAACCAGAGTTTCAAGTTTGCTTATTGTTTCAGAAAAACCAGCAAGGAAAGTGCTGAAGAACTGAATCCAGTATACAGGCATAAGTGATACTGCAAGATTTATGATTATTGATACAATAACTCCGCTTACCATATTTCCGCAGACAGAAGCCGCAAGCACTGACAGAAGGTAGTTGAAAATCAGTGCAAAAATCAGCGTTGTCATCATCATTGCTGTGATGTCAAAGGTGCGGAAAGCGGTTTTGTTCATTATCGCCCCGATTTCAATGCTGATAAGAGCAAGAATTATTCCAGGTGCGACTGCAGTTATAAATCCTGTGAGGAAATCACCCCAGAAACGCTGGCTGTGTGTAAGCGGCAGACTTGTAAGAATGTCAGTTTTCTTCTTGCTTGTAAGGTGATGAAAACTTGTTACGCCGCCAGCAACCGAAAAACAGATAAGTCCGAAAAATCCGCAGTTCATCATTGTGAAAAAAGTAAAGACTGTTTTATTGCTGTTTATTGAGTTGAATGTATCGGAATATAAAAGACTGATGAAAATTGCTGCAATGATAGTTGCGAAAACAGCACAAAAACTGCTTGCAAGAAGGATTATTCTGTTTTCTTTTATGTTGTATATCAGATAATCCTTAAAGAAAGATTTTTTGCTGTCAGGTGTCGATGTTGTTGCGGTCATAGCCTAACGCCTCCGTTTCGTGTATGAATATTTCTTCGAGTGAGAGGGGGATAAGGTCGCAGAAGGACGGTTTTTTAGCTTTAACGGCATTCAGGGTTTCGTCAGCACTGCCCTTTGCTATGATAAAGGTAAGACCCATTGTGTGGTTTATGGAGAGAATATCAAGCGAAGGGAAGTCCTCCTTCTTCATCTCACGGTCAAACGACGCCTGAACCTTGTGTATTTCGCCCTTGATTTCAGACAACTCCTTGTTGAATACCATTTTTCCGTTGTGCATAAGCCCTGCTGTGTCGCAGAATTCCTCAATCTCTCTGAGGTTGTGCGAGGAGATTACAACTGTCATTTCGTTGTCTGCCATAGCGTCAATCATCATCTTCTTAACGGTGATACGCATTGAGGGGTCAAGTCCGTCAAACGCTTCGTCAAGGAAGAGATAATCGGGTCTTGCGGAGATTGCACAGATTACCGCCGCCTGACGTTTCATTCCCTTTGAGAATGCAGAAGTTTTCTTCTTCAGCGGAAGCCCCGTTGTTGCGTGGAGCTTTGTAAACAGCTCCTCAGAGAATTTAGGGTAGAAGGTCTTGTAAAACTCCTTCATCTGCAAAAGCGTCATACCCGAAAACTGCGAGGTTTCATCGCTTACGAAAAGTATTCTCTGCTTGATTGCCACGTTGTCGTAAACAGGCTGACCTTCGAAGAGAATTTCTCCGCTGTCCTGCTTGTAAACGCCTGTCATAAGTCTGAGAAGGGTAGACTTTCCCGCTCCGTTACAGCCAAGCAGACCATAAGCAGAGCCTTTCTTAATAGTCATCGACATTCCGTCTATAGCACAGAAATTATCGAATTTCTTTGTGAGATTTTTTATTTCAATCATTTCATTGCCTCCTTTGTCAGTTTGCAGTAGTTGTAAGGGCTTCGCTGAATTCGTTGAAGAAGATTTCCCTTGCACGTGCCTCGTCAGCCTTGCTGATGTAAGCGATGTCGTTAGCGTATTCGTTCAGCATTACGACAAAGTACTCAGAGCTGTCCTGCTTATTGTTGGTAATCATCGAACGCAGTTCGTCAGGTATCGGATTTTCAGCGTCAAACGACACGTAAACATCGCCGCCGTCAAATCTGTATTGAATACGAATGTTCTCGTCTGTGAAGTTTACTTCAGGTGTATAATCAGTCAGATTATCGGGATTAGTCAGGAATGCAAAGGTGTTTGGGTATTTAGGTGAAATTGTATAAATTCTTGTGGCTGGTGTGCCGTCGTCTAAGTAAGTTGCGTTCAGTTCGATAACGCTGTCAGCGTCGGCGGCTTCAGATTGATTTGAAAAAACTGCAATAATGTCCTCAAGCAGGATTTTTTTCAGCTCAGAGGATTTCTCTTCTTTCACAGCCTTTGTTGTATCTTCGTCAAGCATTACACTGAACTCCAGATCAAGGCTTTCGTTAGTGAGAATTGAGTATTTGTTGTCTTCGCTCTGAGGGAGTTTTACAAGCATAAGAAATAATTCGTCAATCAGCTTTTGGTCATTGAGATGATAATTTCTGCCTATAACTGCACCGTTTTTCAGAGTATAGGAAAGCACCAGAGTACCTCCGCTTGAAAGGTTTTCCTTGTTTTTCAACAGCTCTGAGTGCATTTCGGTAATAGTGGATATTGCTACCATATCGTTGTAATATGCTGCACTAATTCCGTTTTTATGCTCGGTGTGAATACTGATTTTTTCAACAGACTCAGCCTCAGGAACATAATCCTCAATACCGAAACAGTTTGTAGCATTTGCTATACCATACATTCCGAAAGCGGCACAGCATACTATTACGTATATCACGCACGAGCGGAATATCTTTATTGTCTTTCTCTTGTTAAGCACTTCAAAGGCGAAGAACATTACTAGCGACATAAGGATAATTCCGAATACGCCGACGTTTTCGATTTGCGCTATACCTGCGCTGAGCACTGCTAAGGTGATTATAACTGAAATAATTGTAGATGAAATTTTGAAAATAATAGAATTACCAGAAAATTCAGCCTTGCGTTTCTTGCCGATGTAGTAGCCGCCGATGATAAAGCCTGCGGTAACTGCCAGAGATACAAGGGTTGTAATCACAGAGTTCAGCGAGAAAAAGTTGGTTAACAGCCCTTCGTAATCTCCCGTTCCAAAAAATTCGAGCGATAAAAAACTTTCATAAAAAGTGCCAAACGGAGGAAGCGCAGAGAGATACGTAACATTTGTGTTAATACCGATTGCACAGCCTGAAAAAGCCTCAACAAATGAAAGGGCCATTGTTGGCATTGCTGCTCCGCCGAGAATTGAATAGATAATTGCGCTGTGTGCATTTCCGAAGCAGTATGTCATAAAGCCTGTGAGTGCAATTGCGGCAATGCACGATATGATAAACGATATTTCGTAGTCAACTGTTATCATCAGAAAGTATCTGGGTACGATGTCACTGATTACGCTGGTTCTACCGCTGACAAAACAAGCGCAGATTATTGTAATAACCGCAGCTGCGAGCATAGGGGTTATAAATACGGTAAGCTCTGCAAGCAGGTCGCCCCAGTATCTTTCCTTGTATGTAACAGGCAGAGCGTTGAAGGTGTCTGCGTAATTCTTTTTCAGCAGATGTTTGCGTGATATTACAGGCATTACAAGCGCTACAAATGTTACAGCTGGCATTGTGAAAAAAAGTGTGGAAATTGTAACCATAGCAATACTATCAAAGGTGTAACCATCAGCTGTAAGTCTGCTGCTTGTTGCAATGGAAAACATCTGCACAGGCCCTGCAATCAGGTTAAGCAGAATGCTTGCAATAAAGAACTCTCTGAGGCTTTTCAGTCGGTTTTTATAATAGTCCTTGAAAAAACTGGTTTTCATTTGCTGGTCGCCCCCTTAACGCTGTCTACTATGTCGAGCAGGTCGTTTCTGGTCAGCCCGTGAGCCAGTGCGCTCTGCACTGCTTCTGTGAAATCTGATGTGGCTTTTTCCGTAACGTTTTTGATATATCGGCTTCGCTCTGATACATAACTGCCTTTTGCCTGTAACGAGTAGATAAGCCCCATTCGTTCAAGCTCGGCGTAGGTTTTCTGCACAGTGTTGGGATTTATGGACAGCTGTGTTGCAATTTCACGAACGGCTGGCAGCTTTTCTCCCTCTGCCATTTCGCCGCTTATGATAAGCTCGCAGATACGGTTGCCGAGCTGTTCGTAAATCGGTGCGCTGCCATTCAGACGCATTGTGAACATTAGTGATACCTCCTTGTTGGTTTGTAATGAGAATAGATTTGTAACTGTACTAGTTGTACTATCTGTACTAATCTGATTGGTACAGTTGTATTATAGCATATAATACAGTTCTTGTCAATAGGATTTTGAAAAAATGTTGAAAATAATAAAACCTCTCTGATTTCAGGTCAGAGAGGCGCATATATTGAATTAAGTAGTTTATCAGAGAATAGCCATACTGTCGCCGAAGCTGAAAAATCTGTAACGTTCGTCGATGGCAGTCTGATAGGCGGCGAGAGTTTTCTCACGGCCGAGAAATGCACTTACAAGCATAATCAGCGTGCTTTCAGGCAGATGGAAATTCGTAATAAGTCCGTCTATCACCTTGAAATCATATCCGGGGTAAATGAAAATGCTTGTACTGCGTGTGCAAGGCTGAATTTCGCCAAGCTCGCTTGCGGTGCTTTCGAGAGTGCGGCAGGAGGTAGTTCCTACTGCGATTACACGTCCGCCCCTTGCCTTGCAGGCTTTGATTTTCTCAACCGTTTCAGGAGGGATAGTGTATTCCTCGCAGTGCATTTTGTGGTCGAGAATGTTGTCCTCCTTAACAGGAAGAAATGTTCCCAGTCCTACGTGCAGAGTAACATAGGCGGTATCAACGCCCTTTTCTTTAAGGCTTGAAAACACCTTGTCCGTGAAGTGAAGTCCCGCAGTAGGTGCCGCTGCAGAGCCTACTGTCTTGCAGTAAACGGTGTTGTATCTGTCGTTATTTTCAAGCTTTGCAGTGATGTATGGGGGAAGCGGCATCTGTCCGATTGCGTTCAGCACTTCGTAGATTTTCTCGGCTACATTGAAACGCACGGTGAGGCTGTAGTCATTTTCCTCGCGGCCGATGATTTCAGCGGAAAGCCCCTCGGGGAAGTCTACAACAACGCCTTCTTTAAGACGGCGGAGCGGCTTGCCTGTAACCTCCCAGTCGGTAAGCGAAAGCCGCTTGAGCAGCAGAAACTCAATGTTTCCGCCTGTGTCGTGGCGCTTGCCGAAAATACGTGCAGGGAACACCTTGCTGTCGTTCATTACCAGCAGGTCACCTTCACGCAGGTAGTCGCATATATTATAGAAGCGGTCGTGGGTCACTTCGCCGCTTTCACGTGATACTGCCATAAGCTTTGAGCTGTCACGGGGTTCAAGCGGAGTCTGTGCGATAAGCTCGTCGGGCAGGTCGTAGTAAAAATCACTTTTAAGCATTATGTTTACCTCAGAATATCATTTATTTTTCGTGTTTTCTCGATACATATTCCATTTTAACACGTTAAGCGCCTTTTGTCAATCGAAATAAGGGGAAATTTTGAAATATTTTGATTAAATGTATTGACAAAAGAAATGATATGTGGTACAATGAAGGATAGGTAGAGGTGCGGTGATGAATAGTAGCGGCAGTCTGGCTTGTCGGAAAGCCGCCGTGAAAGGCAAAACCGCCGAGGAGCACGTGTTCCGATTGTGCGTGTTATCCGGTTGTGCGTTAAACAGGCGTATGACTGTCATCGAGTTGCTTGATGGAGTGCTGCCGCAATTCAGTTTTGCAGCAATTTCATTCTTACGGCAATAACTACCGATGACGACTTATCATCGGTATATTTTTTTACTATAAAAAGGAAGGTTCAGGCAATGAAAGAAAAGTTTAATGTAGGTATTATCGGCGCTACAGGTATGGTAGGACAGCGTTTTGCAACACTGCTCGAAAACCATCCGTGGTTCAATGTTGTGGCTCTTGCGGCTTCTTCTCGTTCTGCTGGCAAGACATACAAGGACGCAGTGGGTGACCGCTGGTTTATGGATACTCCTATGCCCAAGAGCATGGAAAATCTCGTTATCCTTGACGCAACAAACGACGTAGAAAAGATTGCTTCTGTGGTAGATTTCGTTTTCTGCGCAGTTAATATGAAGAAGGACGAAATCAAGGAGCTTGAAGAGCGTTACGCTAAGGCTGAGTGCCCTGTAATGTCCAACAACTCCGCACACCGTTTCACAGCAGACGTTCCTATGCTTATTCCTGAGGTTAACGCAGACCACGCTGAGATTATCGAGGCACAGAAGAAGCGCCTCGGCACAAAGAGAGGCTTTATCTCCGTTAAGTCCAACTGCTCTATCCAGAGCTATGTTCCCGCTCTTTCTCCTCTGAGAAAGTTCGGCATCAAGGACGTGCTTGCTTGTACATATCAGGCAATTTCGGGTGCAGGCAAGACCTTTGAAACATGGCCTGAAATGGTAGATAACCTTATTCCTTTCATCGGCGGCGAGGAAGAAAAGTCCGAGCAGGAGCCTCTGAAGGTATGGGGTAAGATCGAAAACGGCGAGATTGTAAAGGCTGCATCTCCCAGCATTACAACACAGTGCCTGCGTGTGCCTGTTTCCAACGGTCACTTTGCGGCTGTATTCGTTCGCTTCGAAAACAAGCCCACAATCGAAGAAATCAAGCAGATCTGGAAGGACTACGCAGCAGAGCCTCAGACTCTCAATCTTCCTTCTGCACCCAAGCAGTTCCTCAACTACTTTGAGGAGGAGAACTTCCCCCAGACAAAGCTTCACCGCAACCTTGAGGGCGGTATGGCTATCTCCATCGGCAGACTTCGTCCTGACACTCAGTATGATTACAAGTTCGTATGTCTGTCCCACAACACCCTGAGAGGTGCTGCAGGCGGCGCTGTTGAAATGGCTGAACTGCTTGCTGCAAAGGGCTACCTTGACTAATTTCCTTTGAAAGGGGATTGCTATGAGCAAGACTATTTTTACAGGCTGTGCAACAGCCATTGTTACCCCGATGAATCCTGACGGCAGCATTAACTATGATGAGTTTCTGCGCCTGATTGATTATCAGATAGACAACAAGATTGACGCGCTTGTAATCTGCGGCACAACTGGCGAGTCTGCTACAATGACAGACGAAGAGCACGTTGAGGTTATCCGCAGAGGTATTCAGCACGTAAACGGCAGAGTGCCTGTAATCGCTGGTGCCGGCAGTAACGACACTGCTTATGCTGTAGAGCTTTCCAAGGAGGCTGAACGTCTTGGTGCAGACGCACTTCTTCACGTTACTCCTTACTACAACAAGGCAAGTCAGCGTGGACTTATCAAGCACTTTACCGCAGTTGCTGACGCTGTAAATATCCCGATTATGCTTTACAATGTGCCTTCAAGAACAGGCTGCAATATCGCTCTTGATACTTATATCGAGCTTGCAAAGCACAAGAACATCAACTCTGTTAAGGAAGCAAGCGCAAATATGAGCACTATTATGGCTCTTGCAACCTACACCGACCTTGATGTGTATTCGGGCAATGACGACGACGCACTGTGCTGTCTGGCACTCGGCGGTAAGGGACTTATCTCCGTTACATCAAACGTTGCTCCGCTTATGAAGCACAATGAAATTACATACTACCTTGAGGGTAAGCACGAGGAAGCTCTTGAGCTTGCTAAGAAGCTTTATGCGCTTGACAAGGCTATGTTTATGGACGTTAACCCCATTCCTGTCAAGGAGGGACTTAACATGCTCGGCTTTAACGCAGGCGAATGCAGACTGCCCCTGTGCTCTATGAGCGAGGATATGAAGGATAAGCTGAAGTCCGTAATGGCTGAGCTTGACCTCGTAGGCAAGGTATAATGATGACCACAGGCGGAGGAAGAATTTCTCCGCCTGATTTTGGAGGATTTTAAATGACAAGGATTTGTATTACAGGTGCTTGCGGAAGAATGGGACGAGTAATTGTTCAGCTTTGCAGCAAGCGTGATGATTGTAAGGTAGTTGCAGGTATCGACAAGCTGGGTGAGCAGTATGGTGATTTCCCTGTGTATCAGAGCATTTTTGATTTGCAGAATAATCCCGAAGCAAAGCCCGATGTGATTATTGATTTCTCACACCCGTCTGTGCTGCCTGACCTGCTTTCCTACTGCAAGATGAACAATGTTCCTGCGGTGATTGCAACAACAGGCTATTCCGATGAAGAGCGTGCTCAGATTGAGGCGGCTTCCGCACAGGTGCCGATTTTCTTCACATTCAATATGTCGCTTGGTATCAATCTGCTTGCCGACCTTGCTAAGAGAGCAGTGCAGATACTCGGCGGTCAGTTCGATATCGAAATCGTGGAAAAGCACCACAATCAGAAGAAGGACGCACCTTCTGGCACTGCAATTATGCTTGCAGAGGCTATCAACGGCGAGCTTGACAACAAGATGCACTATGTCTACGACCGTCATTCGGTGCGCCGTCCCCGTGAAAAGGAAGAAATCGGAATGCACGCTATCCGTGGCGGCACAATTGTCGGTGAACACGACATCATATTCGCAGGTCACGATGAGGTTATCACACTTTCCCACTCCGCACAGTCAAGAGAGGTGTTTGCTGTGGGCGCTGTGAATGCGGCTGTGTTCCTCAACGGAAAGCCCGCTGGCTTGTACGCTATGGGCGATTTGATAAGCAATTCCTGAAAGGAGAATAATCTATGAAAATTGAAGTAACTGAAAACGTATCCGCTGTTTCCTTCAACAATGTTCCCCTGAACAGAACTGTTATGGAGGATACTCTTCGTGCGGTTGCAAGCGTAGGTATCAACGTAGATATGATTTCTATGACTGCCCCTACATCTGAAATCTTCAGCTTTGGCTTTACTATGAGCGACGACGACACACCGAAGCTTTTCGGCATTGTAAAGCAGCTTAAGGAGCGTGGCGGAGTTTCTCCGATGGTAAACAGCTCTAACCGTAAGATTGTAATTCAGACAGGCATTATGGCAAATTCAATCGGCTTTGCGTCTAAGGTGTTTGAAATCCTCAACAGACTTGACGCAATGATTCTGATGATTACAACAGGCGTTGATGAAATCTCCGTGCTTATCCGTGACGCAGACGCAGATGCTGTTGTAGAAGCATTTGAAAAGGAGTTCGGCGAATGAATATAGCATTACTTCTGGCTGAGGCTTCTGCTGAGGTATCCGCTGCGGCATCTGACGAGGGAGTAAACTCTCTTGGCGGCGCAATCGAGGAGATTGCAAATAACCCCGATGGTGCGTGGACTGCAATCGGAAACTTCTTTAAAAATTTACTTGATGCAATCGTTAAGGCACTTCCGACTTTTGGCATTGCCATATTGGTGCTGATTATCGGTCTTATTCTCACAAAGCTGAGTGTAAAACTGCTTTCAAAGGGGCTTTCCAAAACAAAGCTTGAGGTAACTGTTGTAAAGTTCACCTCACAGGTACTGAAAATTGCGCTGTATGTTCTGCTTTTTACAATTGTATTGAGCATACTGGGTATTCCTGCAACATCGCTGATTACCGTTATCGGTACGGCTGGTGTGGCTATCGGTCTTGCATTGAAAGACTCGCTGTCCAATGTGGCAGGCGGATTTCTGCTGTTGCTGACAAGTCCCTTTAAAATCGGCGATTATATCATCTCTAACGGTGTTGAGGGAACAGTAGCGCAGATTTCCATTCTCCACACAAGACTTGATTCTGCTACAAATCAGGCGATATTTATCCCTAACGGACAAGTTGTAAACGCAGTTGTAGTGAACAATTCTGAAAATGATATCCGCCGTGTTGACTTCAAGTTCTCTATATCCTATAATGAGGATTATGGTAAGGTACGTGATATTATAATGGGTATACTGAAGGCACATCCGTTGGTGCTTAAAACCCCAGAACCTTTTGTAAGAATGTCTGAACACGGTTCAAGCGCTATTGGAATTACTGCAAGAGTGTGGACAAAAACCGAAAACTACTGGGACGTAAACTTCGATGTTATTGAACAGGTAAGAGCGGCATTTATTGAGAATGAAATTGAAATTCCGTTCAATCAGCTTGATGTTCACGTTACAAAGTAATCCATTTTGATTGTATCTGCATAAAATCACAAGCCCCGCACGAAGGCGTGCCGCCTTGGTCAATTCGTAACAAGTGTTGTTGCGAATACAGGTAGGCACCCGATAGTGAGAAAACTTCTTTTTCACTATCTTGCTAAAGTGCGGGGCTTGATTGTTGGATTTACTTGTGATACTTGCTGTTGTTGTTTATGCTGAACGCACGGTAAATCTGCTCCATCAGCATAACTCTCGCAAGCGTGTGCGGAAAGGTCATCGGTGACATAGACATTCTGAAATCACAGGATTTCTTGAAGTTTTCGTCGAGTCCGAATGAACTGCCGATTATAAAGTTCACGGTAGAATTTGCATTTGCAATGCTCTCGATTTTCTCAGCAAGCTGAACGCTTGAAAGCTCTTTTCCCTCGATACACATTGCAATGTTGAAGCCGCCCTTGATACAGGATTGAATTAACTGTGCCTCACGTTCAAGGGCCTTGTCAATCTGTGCCTTGCTTGGGTTCTGGGGAAGTGCCTCGGGTTCAGGCTCTTTTACGGTCACCTTTGCAAAGGCGGAAAGCCGTTTCTGATACTCGGCGCAAGCCTCTCTGAACCACTCTTCCTTTATCTTGCCGAGTGCGATAATATTTACATTCATCATTTGTATCTGTTCCTGTTGTTTTTGTTGCGTGCCATTCCTGAGGAGCTGCCGCCCGACATTCTTATTTTGCGGCGACGTTGAAGCTCAGTCTGTTTTCTGCGATGCTTTTTGTTCACGATTGATGCGGCTGTAAGTCCCACAATCAGAACTATGATAATCGCAATGCCTGCAATAACAAGCGGATTATGGAAGAAAGCGTCTATCTTCTCACGGTAGTACACAACGGGGTCAAGGTTAATGCCGTTGTTGGTGACAAGCGGAATGCTTGCGAGTGTTTCTCCGTTAAGGCGGAGTTCAAGCTTGCCGACCTCAGTGCCTGCTATTACGGGCGCAGTGAGAGTCTGAGCAGGGGGAAGCACACGTTGAACCGCGGATTCACCTGTGGATTTTGGAAGCAGTGTGGAGAAGCCCTCTGTAGTTACAAGTCCCACGGAGTCGGCATCCTCGCCCTTTTCAACCTTCATCTGCATAACTTCCTGATTTTTTACAATAATCTGTGTATATTCAAATTCGTTGAACGCCCAGTTGTAAAGGTTCTTGTGGTCGGAGAAGGTGCGGATTGTATCGGGAACAGAACCGTCCTCATTGTAGTACGGAGCGCCGAGCGTTACAAGCAGATATCTGTATCCGTTGCGTTCTGCGGTTGAAACCAGCGCACGTGTGCCACGTTCATAGTTTACCTTATCCCACTTGCCGTCTTTTTTGTGGTAATATCTGCTTATTGTGCCCGTCTTGATACCCTGAACTCCCTCGGTGTAGTAAGGAGTTGACTGGCTCATAAGCTGGTTTGTAGAGGTGATTGAATAGCCCTCAGGGTGATATTTGTTGCCGGGCATACGGTATTCAGTAGTGCTGCAGATACGCATAAAGCCTTCGCCGTAGTTATCGAGGGCGTACTTGGTGATAAGATACATATCGTAAGCAGTGGTGTAGTTATTTTCAGTGAACAGACCGTGTGCGTTATCGAAGTGAGTATTCTTACAGCCTATCTTCTGAGCTGTTTCGTTCATCATTGCTGTAAAGCCCTCAAGGCTTCCTGCTACGTTGTAGGCGATTATGTTCGATGCCTCACAGCCTGAGGGAAGCATCATAGCGTACAGAGCATCCCAGTAGGTAAGATTATCCTGAAGCGGTGCTATTTCCGCATTGGAAACGTTTGAGTAGTTCGGGTTGCCTTCAAAGAACTCGTTGAAGCACTCATAAGGCACTGACACCTTTTCGTTGAAATCCTTGATGTTTTCCAGTGCAACAAGGCAGGTCATAATCTTTGTGGTTGACAGCGGATACTGCTTTTTATCAGCGTTCTTGGATACGATAACTGTATCAGTATCAAGATTTACCATATATACGCCGTCGCTCTGAATTTCACTCTGACTGTATATCTCATAAAGCGACTGAAAATCCGCATAAGTTGTCAGATTAAGACCGAATGACGAGAATA
>JAZQBH010000255.1:0-5931 GCA_045545655.1 Oscillospiraceae bacterium | reverse complement strand
CCAAAAACTCTAATCACCCTCGCCTAAAAGTTTCTCAAAACGAAAAAATCTACCGAAAAAGCTAAAGAAATGCATTTGTCTGCCGATAATTTATATACGGGAAATAATGCCCGTAAATTAAAACAAGGAGGCAGACACTATGGAGATTAAAGGAATCAGCGGAGTAATCAACACTTACAAGACAACTAAGGCGCAGGCTCCGAAGAAGACAAGTGCTGCCGTTTCCGCAAAGAAAACAGACCGTGTAGAATTCGGCTTTGACAAGGCGCTCGGCGCAGCCAAGGCAGCAATTGCCAACGAGGTAGCCGCAAACGCTACCGCCGAAGAACTCAACTCGGCACAGCAGGCACTTGAAAGCGGTATGACCGCCGCAGAGCTTGCACAGTATTTCTTTATGTGAGAACGGACAACACAACAAAAGGGACAACTTGGACAATTTGGACAACTTAAAACAGAAAAAGAAAATCACACAACGGTAAAACCGTAATAATCGGGTGAAGGAGGTGGCGGCACTTGAACAACTACACTGCTGAGGCAATCATAAAATGCCTTGAAATCGACGTTGATTTTTACAGGGATTTAACAATCTTCCTGATGAAAAAGAGAACGAAAATCCTTGCAGACGATTTGCAGTGGCTGACGGACTCGCTCAACGACGAACAGGCGTTTCTGATGAAGAGCCGTTCACTTGAGGATAAGCGGCTGGCATTGTTCACGGGGCTTGGCATTGCCGACAAAAAGCTGTCAGAGCTTACCGACGCCGCACCCGAGGAATACCGCCCCAAAATCAGAATGTTAACCGAGCAGTTGACGGAAACAATAGAAAGAATACAAGAGCTTAACCGTGAAACCTCGGAAATCGTAAAACGCAAGCTGGATAACCAAAAGGAATTTGTTCAGCGTGCGGGGCTTATCGACAAGCCCGAGGTTTACAACAACAGCGGCTCAAAGGTTGCAGGCGGCTTGTCTGCGGCACAGGGCTTCAGACACATCTGACCGCCCTACCATACAGGCACAGCCTGAAGCAATAACTCAGGAGGAAAATATATGCGTCCGACATTTTTAGGATTTGAAACTCAGAAACGTACATTGCAGCTTGCACAGAAGCACATCGACATTACAGGCAACAACGTTTCTAACATAAATACCCCTGGTTACACCAGACAGCGTGTTGACCTTTATGCTCTTTACTATTCGGGCAACCAGGATCTTAGATGGTCAAGCGATACTAACTCGCTGTCAATGGCAGGTCAGGGTGCAAACGCTTACGGCGTAAGTCAGATAAGAGATGTCTACATAGACAAGCGTTACCGTGAGAACGTTTCGGTTGAGGCTGAAAGCGACACCGCCGTGAATATTCTCGGCGAGCTTGAGGACGTGCTTGATAACTTCGAGTCCGACGGACTGCAGTATTTCACTCAGCAGTTCTTCAACGCTATGCAGGACTACGCAGGTGAAAAGCCCGACTCCAGCGAGGTTGCTACAATCTGCGTAAACACCGCAAAGAACCTCTGCCGACTGCTGAACGATTACAGCATCCGCCTCAGTGAGGTTGAGGAAACCTACGTAAACGAGCTTGAAGACACCATCGCATATATCAACAAGATTACCGATGAAATGAACCAGCTCAACAAGGATATCGTGGACGAAAAGTTCCACTACCCCGACGGCTACGACCCCAACGAGCTTATCGATGAGATGAACCTCTACCTTGACGAGCTTGCAACCTACGGCAATATCGAGGTTGAGCGCCTGAACAGCGGTGCATACACCGTCAGAATGGGCGGCGTTACCATCGTAGACGGCGAAAACTACAAGACAAACCGTATCCTTATGAAGGAATACGACATCTACGAGCAGGCGATAATCCACTGGGAAAGCGGCGACGAGTTCAACGTAAGCGCAGGCTCGCTCAAATCCTACTACAATATGATAAACGGCAACGGCGTGTACGCAACAGGTCACCAGAACAACTACTACGGTATTGCGTACTTCAAATCAGCCGTTGATGAATATGCGAGAACAATCGCAAACACCTTCAACAACGCAAACTACGGCGACACTGACCCTTCGAGAATGATGTTCACCGCCGCCGAGGACGGCGCGCTCATCACCGCGGGCAATATCCGCATAGCCGACAGCTGGGAACAGCACCCCACAATGATCGGTCAGGTGAGAATTGAAGACCCGATGACGGGTATGTACACCTACGGCTACGACGAGGTCAAGGACGAAATCAATGGCACTGTAAACCTTCAGAACACAAACGTGCTTTACCTTATCTCGCAGTTTGACAACGGCGCACTGAAGTTCGGCACAGCCCACGATTTCTCGGGCAGCCTTAACGAGTATATCTCGTTTATCTCAAACCGCCTCGGTCAGACTATCCAGTATGAGGACAGCCGCCTTGAAACCGCAACCCTTACCGTTGACACCCTGCTTGACGCAAGAGATAATGTGTCAGCCGTTTCAATGGACGAAGAGGGTATCAATATGCTGAATTACCAGAAGTGGTACAACGCTTCCTCAAGAGTTGTAACCACCCTTGACGACCTGCTTGACAAGCTGATAAACGGCACAGGCAGAGTTGGTCTGTAACTGCATAATGGAGGTTAATATATGAGAATAACCAATCCCACACTGCTGCGTGGTTACAACCGTGACCTCAACCGTGTGCTTAATCTTAAAAACCAGTCGGAGCATAAGATAACAACGGGCAGAAAGTTTGCACGTGCGTCGGAAGCACCGCTCAATGCCGCAAAGGCACTGAACGTAAGAAAGTCGATGTACTACTCCGACCAGTATAAGGAAAACCTGAAGGTTGCCGCTAAGTTCTACACTGAGGCGGAAACCTCGCTTATACAGGTATCCGAGCAGATGGCAACTATCCGTGAAACCATCATCGCAGCCTGCAACTCCACCAAGGATTATCAGGATCTGGATATCTACGCTCAGCAGCTTGAAACAAAGGCGAAAGAGCTTTGCGCTATCTTCAACACCGACAGCGCAGGCCGTGTAATCTTCGGCGGCGAAAGCGACGACAGCCAGCCCTTTGCAATTCTTGAAGACGAGCAGGGCTTCGGCTCAATTGTTACATACCACGGCATTCCGATAAACTCTATGAAAGACCCCAGCAAGTTCCCCTACGCTGACACAGTAAGTGTGGATATAGGACTTGGTATGGCGGTTGACCAGAAAGAGCACGTTATTGATGAAGACTCTGTTCTGAGAGTTTCGTTCAACGGCCCCGACGTGTCGGGCTGCGGTGCTGAGCGTGGCGTTGCTGACGTGGATTTGTCCTCGATTATGAAGGACAGAAGCTACAGCCTGTATGTTTACGCAGGCGACGTGAAGAAGGAAATCAACTTCGTGGGCAAGGGTACTCAGGCTGAGAACATTGCTGAAATCAACAGACAGCTGCAGTATGAATACCGCAAGGAAATAGCCTACGGAAGAAACTATCCCGAAATGGACGCACAGGGCGTTATCAGCCTTCGTGATTCTATGGGCGACGCAGTTGACGGCGGCGTGGTTTCCGTTATCAACAACCCCAACGCTGAGAGAACAGCAAGCCTTGTGGTTGCAAACGACTCCAACTACACTGACAAATACCAGCTGAAGCTCGGCGAGCTTGCAGAGGGACGGACTTACTCCGTAGATGTAAGACTCGGCGACGGCGAGAAGAAGACCATCACCTTCACAGCAGGTACAGATAACCTCTCCGACCCGAACAACCCCGTTTTCCGTGAGGACATCACCGTGCAGAACTTCCAGAAGGCGCTTGACGAAGTGTTCGGCAAGAACGACGACGGAACAAGCAAGGTAAACATCTCCGCAAACGACCCTACCAAGGGAATTATTTCAAGCGAGGGTCAGCTGGTTTACCTTACCGAAAGCCCCAGCGGCTCAAAGGTAGCCGACGAAAACGCTGTTGTTTACGAAAAGGCGACAATCACAACTGATACTTCACGCAATGTCACCGAAACAGACACCCTCAACCTTGCAAAGCTTGAAGATGGAGTAACCTACGCTATTCAGGCTACCATCGACGGTGATACGAAAACCGTTACCTTCAAGGCTGGAAAGACAGTTTCCGAAACAAAGCTTGCAATTGCAAAGGGCTTTGACGATGTGTTCTTCACAACCAACGCCGACGGCATTAACGAGCCGAACGGAAAGCTGAAGATTGATAACTCAGGCAAGTTTACCTACACAATGAAGGGTGCGACAACCGCACTGCCCGTAACGCTTACAGAAGCACCCGCACAGGCAGGTGCCGAAAGCATTGATTTAGGCAGCTATACTGATTATCAGATAGACCTCGCCGCCCTTGAAGACGGCAAGCAGTATTCGCTGAAGGTGTTTGTCGGCACGGATATGCAGGAGATTTCCTTCACCGCAGGCGCAGACGCCGCCGCTAATCAGACTGCTATAAATGCGGCTCTTGACGCAGCATTCGGCGCAGGCGTAATCAACATTGACGCAGACGGAAAGTTCCCGCAGACTCAGAACGGCAAGTCCATCTCGGTTGCGAACAATATCCGCAGTGAAACAGAGGATTTGATTTTCGAGAGAGAGTCGGCATTCTCCTACAACTACATTCAGCTTACCCTTGACGCCGCAAGAGCATTGCGTGACGGCAACATCGGCTACGCAAACGCTTGTATCGACAGAATTGTTGCGGCAAGCGAAAAGCTGCTGGTTGAAATTGCAGATATGGGTTGTAACGAAGAGTTCATCGAGTTCAACATCAGCCGCCTTACCGTGCGTGATGAAAACCTTGCTGAACGCCAGAACGACCTTGAAATCATTGACTCCGCAAAGGAAATCACACTCTGGAAGCAGTACGAGTCGATGTATAACGCTTGCTTGCAGATGACAAGCTCGGCAGTGCCGCAGAGTATCTTCGACTATATCAGATAAGAATTATTCAGGAGGTGTTTATTATGGTATCTAATCTGCTTCAGATTACCACTATTCCGATTCAGATTGAGATAAAGGTGACAAACGCCACCTTTGAGCCTGCCGAGGGTGAACGACACCCCAAGGTTAACATAACCACCAAGGACGGCGGTTACGTTATGCAGGCAGAGCCGCTTAAGCTGAATATCGACACTTACAAGGCAAGAAGCAGCCTTGGCTATGGCAATATGACAGACGGCGACGTTATTGCAAAAAAGGGTCAGGAGGGCTTTACAATCGCTTATCAGGGCACTTGCAAGATTGCCTCTGAGGGCAACCAGCTTGCGAGAGGTATGAGCGCCTCTGAGATTGCAATAAACAACGCCCGTGCAGGCGCCACGGTATCAACGATTATGGAGTTTCTGCCCAGCACAGGCGCAGAGGTTACGTTTGAAGAGGGCAAGCTGAACATCGAATATCAGATGGGCACACAGGATTTCGACTGGGATCTGAAATCACAGCTGCCGATGGAATTCATCCCCGGAAGCGTTGAGCTTATCGTGCGTGACAGACCCCGTGTGGAAATCGAGTATATCGGCGAGCCGATTTACGTTCCGCCAAGCGCAAACCCCAACTACGAACCGCCTAAGTTCAACCACACAGTATAAACAAGACAGATAAAGACAAGAGGGAAAAGCAATATGAAGATTGAAACAAGAGATTTCGGTACAATGGACATTGCAGAGGATACTATTATCACTCTCCCCAATGGAATACTCGGCTTTGAGGACACCCACAAGTACACGCTGATTTCGCCGCTTGGCGATGACGCATTTCCTATGTGGCTGCAGTCGGTAGAGGGCGTTAACAAGTCGGATCGTAGCCATGTCGTTCTGTGAGCCAAGGAGTTGAAAGGCAGAGTTGTCTTCCTAAGACCGCTTGGCCTCCGACTTCCACAAGTACACGCTGATTTCGCCGCTTGGCGATGACGCATTTCCTATGTGGCTGCAGTCGGTAGAGGGCGTTAAC
>JAZQBH010000254.1:0-3233 GCA_045545655.1 Oscillospiraceae bacterium | reverse complement strand
TATTGTGCATTTTATGGTGCATTTCGGAGTGGAGTATGAAGGCTCTACATTTAAAAACCCACTGTTGTATGCGGTTATATGTATCGGCTGGATTTTGCAGGGCGCAGAGGAAGAAATTCTGTGCAGAGGTTTTCTTATGCCTACGCTTGCGGCAAAGCTTCCGCTGTGGGCGGCGATACTTATAAGCTCAAGCATTTTCGGCATTCTCCACATCTTCAATAACGGCGTTACAGTCCTCTCAATCGTGAACATCATACTGGTGGGAATTGTGTTTGCACTTGTTGCGCTCCGCTTTAACAGCCTTATTCCTGCGTGTGCTTTTCACTCTGTATGGAACTGGGCACAGGGTAACTTCTACGGAATGCCTGTAAGCGGAAATTACTCAGGACCTTCGGTTATGTCGTTCTCTCTCCCATCAGAAGGCTATGACCTTTGGACAGGCGGAGCATTCGGCATAGAGGCTGGTCTTGGAACAACAATTGTTTGCATTGTACTCATTGCAATTTTGACAGGCAATGTCGCAAATGAGGATTGATATTTTACATATAAGGGGTTGTGAACTAACACAACCCCTTACGCTTATTTAGTTGTAGCTTTCGTTGAGCTTGGGTCTTCTGAAAAGCATTGAAACTCCCCAGCAAGCCGCAAGGGCGATTACTATATACACTGTTCTTGCAAGAAATGTGCCTGAACCGCCGAACAGCCACGCAACAAGGTCAAAGCCGAAAATACCGACCAGACCCCAGTTAAGACCGCCGACAATAATTAAAATCAATGATAGAATATCCACAAAAAATCCTCCTTTCTGTGAACTCAGCATTATTATATACCGACGGCGTTTTATTATGATTTGAAATTTTTTGAAAATCAAAGGGGACTTGTTTTAAAGCCCCCCCACTTACGTATCACTTGATTACTGTTCCCTGATAGTAGAATTCCAGTATCTGCTTATAGTCCCAGCCCCAGTATTTAGCGAGGTTATTTGCGCCGTTCTGGCTCATTCCAACACCGTGACCATAACCATAGGTTGTAAATGTAAATTCCTGTTTTTCAGCGTCATAAGCTACATCAAACGCTGAGGAACGAATGTCAAGGCTCATAATCCGTTCACGGAAAACTCTGCCTGTGATATTTACCGTCTTTCCCGATGAGTTGACGTAGCTTTCATAGCCGCCGACCTTCATATTACCGACATATTTACCCTCTACGTAGTCCACAATCTCGAACCATTCAGCAGGATTTCCGCTGAGCGAAATGCCTGTTGTCTTGTAAACACGGTTCTGAATGTCGCTCATTGTAAACTTCTTTGTTCTGCCGTAGTTGGGGTCATACTCAGCGTCAAGCTCGCAGTAAACGCACTGCAGATATGGCAGAGGATTACTCCATACCACTCCGCTTGAAGCCGTATAGCCAGCCGATGACGCGGAATACACCGCCTGAATAATCTCTCCGTTGTAGTACACCGCCTGACCGATAACCGACGCTGTAAGTACCTTTACCGAGTCTGAAACCGAATCTGCAAGACGAACGCTCGGGTTGTTGTTGTGAAGGTTATTGTACTTCACGTGAGTATACGCCGCAACCGCCTGCGCCTTTATCGCCTCGGGTGAGAATGTGCCGCCGATTTCGTTCTGCACAATTCTTGAAATTATGTCAATCGCCTTGCCCGACACAACCTCGCCGCCGTTATTTACCGTAAGAATTTCATTCTCTGCAGGATTGGGTGTTACCTGTGGCGGCGGCTGAACAGGCGTACTGCTCGTAGATGACGAAGTTGAGGACGTTGACGAGCCTGACGATGATTCAGAACCTGAGGAAGTCGAAGAACTTTCAGAACTGCTTGAACTGCTTGAACTCTCAGAACTTGATGTGCTTGAAGAAACCGAGCTTGATGAACTTGATGTGCTTACCGAACTCGAAGAACTTGAGGAGGTTGATGAACTTGTCAAACTCGATGAACTCGTCGAACTTGAAGAACTCGATGAACTGGACGACTGCGGTCTGCTTGAAGAACTCTGCGAGCTTGCCGATGACTGCGGCTTACTTGAAGAAGACGAAGACGAACTGCTTTCCGCTGTGCCGTCTATAATCGCCTGTAATTCCTTGTCGGGCTGATATGATGTGCTGTAGGGTTTCTCCGACAAGGGCCGATTTCCGAAAGTGATAGTGAAGAAATCAAGCGGCAGAGTGCTTTCGCTTGTTGTGTCCTCGTCCTCTGAGGGAGTAAGGAAATCCTGTGTTCCGAAGCCGTTTGCCTCGTCCTGAGTATCATCAGGCAACTCGGGAGAATCTGCCTCAACAGTATCCGTTGCGCCAACTGTGCCCGAAACATTGCATACGAACAGATATGTGTTGACTATACACAATGCGATTGCTATTTTAAAAAGCGAAATTTTCTTCATTCTGCAATTTCCTTTATTTGTATACTAGCCTTATTAGTCTTCCTTCTTGGGCTCATAGCCCTTCAGCAGAGCGGGATCCCACTTTCTGCCGCCCCACTTGCCGCCGTATACGTCATAATACATATCGTAGAAAAGCGGGTCGGGGTTTACATAAGCCTTTTCAACGTCTACGGTTTCGCTTTCGCCCTCACGCACTTTTCTGCCGAAAATTACCCAGCGTGTATCGGCAGAGTTGTTGTAACCGTAAATGCAGGTAGACAGTGTAACCAGTTCATCGCCATACTGCAAGTCAGCATCGGGGTTGAAGAAGTTAGAACGGTCAAGTATTTTGCCGCAGTAGTCCTCAAACTCTGCCTTTGAAGCAAAATTGTGAACAAGGTGATAGTCAAACACTTCGCCTGCAACCTCTTCGCAGTTTGTTAACATTCCTGCAAAAATCTTATAAGTTGAAGTGTCATAAAGTGTGCTTATCGTGATGGTGGGATATTCCTTGTAGTAGGACATATCCGAGCGGTCACTCTTTTTATAAGTGCAATAATTTATCAGCGGACTGAACATTGTGACATTATCAAGCATATTATGTCCATAAAGCACGATGTTTGCAGGCTGGCTTTCCGCTGTAATGGGGTCGTGGAAGTCTGCATAAATCGCACCCGAACGGCTGTACTTCTTCTCAAAGCTGTGTGTGAGGTAATATTTGTTGTCGTCACACTGAACAATCGGGTGGTCTACAATCGCCTTACCCTCTTTATTTGCAATGGTAATCCAGCCGACTGTATCAGGATTTTTTTCGAGAATAGGCAGAAAACGCTCCTGAACCTGAGGATAGTT
>JAZQBH010000253.1:0-2735 GCA_045545655.1 Oscillospiraceae bacterium | reverse complement strand
TTCAGCTGAAATATTCGTTTGGGGTTGATGTGCCGATTTTCTTCACCGATTGGTTCGGTATAATACGTGATATATTTGCAGGCACTTTCATTTTTATTGCAGGTGTGATGTGCAGATATTCTGGCAATAATCTGAAAAGGGGAGTGCAGTGCTTTTTCCTTGGAATGGTTGTAACGTTTGTTGTCCCGTTTTTTGGTGAGCATATCTCATTCGGCATACTTCATTTTATGGGTATAGCAATGATGCTTTACGGATTGTGCGGCGCTGTACTTGAAAAAGTGCCTTCTACCGTAGGAATAGTAGTAGCGGCTATTTTGTTTGTACTTACAATGAATGTTCCGAGGGAATACTACTCATATAACGGTGTGATTGGCTTTGAGGGTGGCTTTTTCGGAATTGAAAACCTGTTTGAATGGAACCTTCCTGATAAGCTGTATCATTTCAATGAGCTTGCTCCGCTGGGATTTTTCAATTCCGCATTCGGTTCAAGTGATTTCTTTCCGTTGATTCCGTGGGTATTTGTTTTCATCGGCGGCAGTTATTTCGGCGGCTGGGCAAAAAGCGGAGTTTTGCCGAAATTCTTCTATAATTCGCACATTAAATGGCTTGCAAACGTCGGCAGATATACAATATGGATATATATGCTCCACCTGCCTGTTATTTATTTGATTTGTATGATAATATTTCATTGAATAATGACATATATTCAGTCTTGCATTTTTCGGTGAATTGTAGTATAATAACATTTGACATATCAGAAATTTACGTATTGATGTTTATAGATACAATATAAGAAAGGAAATGAGTTGTATTATGGCTAAAAAGAAATTTATCCCCGCTATATCGCTCAGGGGATTGGTGATATTTCCCACTATGATTCTGCATTTCGATGTAGGCAGAGAAAGCTCTATAAATGCGCTGAAGGCTGCCGCAGAGGACGACGGCAATATATTCCTCGTTGCGCAGAAGGACGCCTCTGACATTGAGCCTGCTGATGACGGAATCTACAAGGTAGGCGTTGTCGGCAAAATCAAGCAGCTGCTGACTACTCCCGATGGAGCAATAAGAGTGCTTGTAGAAGGCTTGTATCGCGCAAAGGTTGTTTCAAGCGGCGATACACAGAAGTACCTGTGCTATGAGGTTAAGGAATACCCTATGCGCAGCAGTGCACTTGCTGAATCAACCGAAACAGCTATAAAGCGTTCACTGAAGCGTTCCTTTGAGGGATACGCACAGATTTCCCCGAAAATGCCGACCGACCTCTACGAAAGCATTATGTCAGAGGAAAACTGCACACGTCTGTTTGATAAGATTGTATTCAACGTAGTGCTGAAGCTTGAGGATAAGCAGAGTCTGCTTGAGGCAAACGGACTTCTTCAGCGAATGAAAATGCTTATCGGTATGCTTGACACTGAAGTTGAAATTATGATGACCGAGCTTGATATTCAGGAGCAGGTGCGTGAGCAGGTTGACAAAAATCAGCGTGAATACTATCTTCGTGAGCAGATGAAGGCTATTTCCAGACAGCTTGGCGACAGCGAAAGCCCTATGGAAGAGTGCGAAAGATACATAGAACAGATTGTAGCACTTGGTCTGCCTGAGGAGTCTGAGGAAAAGCTTGTAAACGAGGCTGAAAAGCTCGGCAGAATGTCGGGTTCTTCTCAGGAGGCGGCTGTTCTGCGCACTTATCTTGATACAGTGCTGTCTATTCCCTTTAATGTGGTAACAAAGGATAAGCTTAACATCGACGCTGCGAAAAAGCAGCTTGACCGTGACCACTACGGACTTGATAAAGTAAAGGAGCGTATCCTTGAAATACTCTCTGTTAGAGCGCTTGCCCCCGATGTAAAGGGACAGATTATCTGTCTGTATGGCCCTCCTGGTGTTGGTAAAACCTCTATCGGAAAGTCAATCGCTAAATCCCTCGGACGTAAGTATGCGAGAATATCCCTCGGCGGTGTGCGTGACGAGGCTGAAATCCGTGGACACAGAAAAACCTATGTTGGCGCAATGGCTGGCAGATTTATCGAAGCACTCCGTCAGGCGAAGAGTATAAATCCTGTAATTCTGCTTGACGAAATTGACAAGATGGGCAGTGACTACAAGGGCGACCCGTCCTCGGCTATGCTGGAAATTCTCGATTCCGAGCAGAACAACGCCTTCGTAGACCATTATATTGAAATTCCTGTTGACCTCAGCAATGTGCTGTTTATAACAACTGCAAACAGCCTTGATACCATTCCTGCACCGCTTCTGGACAGAATGGAAGTAATCGAGCTGTCAAGCTACACCCGTGAGGAGAAGTTCAACATTGCGAAAAAGCACCTTCTTCCCAAACAGCTTAAAAAGAACGGCGAAAAGGCGTCTATGCTGAAAATCACTGACAGCGCAATTTATTCGATTATTGATTTCTACACAAGAGAGGCTGGCGTACGTAAGCTTGAACGCAGAATTGGCGAAATCTGCCGAAAGTCTGCTAAAATGATTGTGTCGGGCGAGAAGAAGATAACAGTTACCGACAAGAATATTACCGAATTCCTCGGTATTCATAAGTATAAGTCCGAAAGGCTTGCAGCACGTGATGAGGTAGGCTATGTAAACGGTCTTGCGTGGACTGCTGTCGGCGGCACAATGCTTCCGCTTGAAGTGCTTGTACTTGACGGTACTGGTAAAACAGAGTTTACAGGAAGCCTTGGCGACGTGATGAAGGAGTCCGCTAAGATTGCGGTTTCGCT